>JAPPDQ010000082.1 GCA_028875495.1 Chloroflexota bacterium | reverse complement strand
TGTCAAGTTGACAATGCCCTGACTCCCCTGTAACATTCCTTCCGTCACATGAAGCCTACCCGGGCGGGTATGCGTGCTCACTTTCATGCCCGCCCGATGGGACCCACCCGTGCTTCATGTGACAGTGAGCATTCACCATCGGGAGGGCGCCCTGAATGTTTCGGTACCTCATCGCCTGTGTACTCATCGTCCTATGCGTCGCGTGTTTCGTCGAACAGGATCCGACACCCGTCCCCACACGTGACATTTCATCGGTCATCCCTGTCAGCAAGGACGCAGACACGCCCGAGGAATTGCTTGAGTTCACAATCAAAACACTTCTCGCTGCGTGTGACCGATACGAAGAGGTCGGGTTCGTCGGCGTCGCATCATGGATCGGAGTGACGGATGAAGTGAAGGACGCGATACAAACTTTGTTCGTCGCGTACACGGATCCCAACGACAAACGTGAGTATTGCCGTCGCCTCAAAGCAACGACCGGTTAGGTCGTTTGATACCTGAGCACATAAAACACACCCGCTCTGCGGGTTTCGTGAGGTGAGTCAGTGAGAACGTTTCAAGACGTAATCGACGTGTTGCCTGAGTACATGAACACGTTGACACATTGTAGACCCATGAGGATGAATACACGGGCGGAACGTGTAGAACTAGGCAGACGATTAGAAGGTCTGTCTGGGATTTACGTCTTATACGAAGGCAACCGCCCGATGTATGTTGGGCGATCTGCCAACCTCAAGGAACGTGTGTCGGAACATGGACGCGCAGGCGCAAAAGAAAACGCCACCTTGGCGTTCAATCTCACTCGCGACTCCTCACCTGAATTTCGACTTGGGACGCGGGAAGGACTGTGGTTCGATTCACGTTTCGAGAGACAATTCAAGTTAGAAATAGAACGAGTCAAGCAGATGATTGTACGGGTCGTTGAGGTCACTGATTCAATTGAACAAACAGTGTTCGAGGTATACGCGGCGATGACGCTCGATACTCCTTACAACACCTTCGATACTCACTAAAAGGGAGATAATCGTAGGTTCAACTACCCGTTTTGGGCGGGTGGGGGTGCTGTAGGATTATCGTTTTTATTACGGTCAGGACGCCTGGCAACGCGCACGAGTGTTGAGCGTTTCGGGCCTTCAATTTCGCCGGTCAGGACTTTCGCTGTCCTAATTGCCGGATTCATCTCCTCAGGTTTGATCTTCGGGAACCGTCGTTTCGTCATTCATGCCCTCATGTGGTACTATGGTCATAGGGCAGGCGATGCGCGACCTCACGCTCTAACCGCTAGAATCACGCATCGCCTGCCCATGTCGTTACGATAACACGTTTGACATTTTGATGCAAGATGTCAGCAAATGCCCGTAAACATCGGTTGACAACGCTCCGAAAAGGTCGTTATTATCCCGCGCCTGATGAACCGCCTATCGACAGAAAAACGCGCCGATATCCTGCATTTGCTCCTCGAAGGCATGTCCTTGAGAGGCATATCGAGATTCATGGGTGTTGACGTCCGAACGGTAATGAAATTGCAGGTCGATGCCGGTGACGTGTGCGCTGACCACCACGACCAAGTTGTCAATGAGATCTCCCCACGATATGTTCAAGTCGATGAGATGTGGTCGTTCTGTTACGCGAAATCGCGTAATCGTGCGACGGCGCGAGGTGTCATCGACGGAGCGGGCAGCATATACACGTGGATAGGCATCGACGTTGATACGAAACTCATTATCGCGTGGACACCTGGGCGACGTGACAGGATTACAGGCGGGCGATTCATGCACGACCTTGCCTCGCGACTCGATGACCGGGTAGTTCTATCATCGGACGGATTTGCTACATACCCGCAGATCGTTGATGATGCGTTCGATGAGGACGAGGTCGATTACGTGCAATTGCACGTGGCAGAAGGTGTCGAAATACCTTCAGGCATCAACAACGTCTATATCGAACGTCACAACCTGACGATGCGGATGAGCAACAGACGATTGAACAGACGAACGAACGCCTTTTCAAAGAAGTATCGAAATCACGTTGCATCGCTCGCGCTGTACTTCACGTACTACAATTTCTGCCGTGTTCATTCGACGATTGAAACGACGCCCGCAATCGAGGCAGGCCTTGACGACACGCAGCGGGACCTCGAATGGATCGTGGATATGCTCGACATGGAGACGCCGCCACCAAATCGTCCTGCGACATATAGGACTGTGCGCGCCCGCCGTTCACGTGTCCTTTCTTGACTACTTTGCGAGGGAGTGTGGTAAAATGACCTCACCTTTGAACATGAGGTCTTTCGATGATTGATGATGAACGTGACCAAGATATCGAACAACGGGACATAATACAGGAACAGGTTCCTGCGCCTCAGGCAGATGAAGTTGAAATACAGGAAAGGTTCGATGCGGGTTTGCCCGCGCCCGCACCCGATGACTCTGACGATTCGAGCGGGCCTAACGACCCGGATACAGAGGTCATCAAGAACCTAGGATCCTAAAGGAACAAAACCCACAAAATCCCAAATAGAAGTTCTAACCCATACAGAATGCCTATCATGTCGGCATAAGATGACTTGTCACGTAACAATTGGGCATTCTTCGTGTAATGAACGGCCGCATATTTGAGCATTGTTCGTCGAAAAGAATCAGGAGACAGGTCGAGATAGGAATCATGCAATGCCCCTGGGGAAGGCAACGATACACGCCTAAGTTGCCTTGCATATAAACCTAATCCTGTACCCGACACAAAAAGGACGACGATGACTGGGACTAAAGGTGATATGAGGTACTGAGTGAGGTGTAACCCCTCCCCATGTGTGACGACTCTCGCTGCAACGGGTAATGCGAGTGTGATTGATACACCTAATCCCAATAAATTCTCGATGCGACGTTCAACACCTTCTAAACGCTTCAAAACCCAGTCATAAGACAACGGGATAAAATCAAAGGCAAGATCGAGTGTACATTTTTCCTCACCCATGAGTACATGATACAGTTTCGCCTTCACCCGTCGCAAGACAAAAGACCTCATGGTCAACACAGGAGATCATAAGATGGAGTACATCGGACAACTCATCCTCATAATGTCGATGGCGTTTGTGATAGCAGTCATTTTCGGTAGTGACAAGTGGGATTATTTAGGGTTCCCGGGCATGATCTTAGCAATCCTCACGATAGGGGCGGTCAACGCCTGATATTTCAAAATGTAACACTACCCAGAAAAGGTCATTACGGCCAAAGGGTTTTACCGCTACAGGTCAGACAACAGAATAACGCTCCACTGGACATACGCCTACGATGAGCCTATTGCTAGGGACTTTAGCGTTACCTGTGTTATCGAGAAGGTGGATGTCCATTTCCTTGCGAGGATTGATGCCTATGAGCCTTACTCCCACATATTCACAGTCCGGGGCACACTAGAATACGATTGGGCGATGCGTTTTTCTGGCGGAGGGTTATCCTTCAGAATGACTCTAGAAGAGTGCACTGTGATCGACATTATCGAGCGAGAGAGACCCGATGCTACGCCGTAAGCCCCATCATAAGGATCCCATGGGATTTTGGGTAACAGTCTTGATAATTCCCTTAATGAAATCGGGAAGAAGCCAGCCATGATCGACGATGAGTTCTTCACCCTGTCCTCCCGCATCCACTGCAGGATGCGCCAGGTCATCGAGCCGGGGAACCGCTAAGGCCATCTGCGACATCCCCATTACTACACCCCGCCGGTTGGTAGCTGTTCAGTCTTGGTGACATGGAAACCCTTCCCCCTGTGGATACCCGCCCGGTATCGGGGTACGGGGTGACGGTATGACGGTGGTTCTGGGTATCGAGCGCTCTCGTCAACTCTGAACAGTTACGCCGGTGGGAAGTGCTTTCCCAATCCGTCGGCGCTTGCAATAATTACTGTTAGAGCTATTTTGAATTGACAACCTGACTCAGGGGACAATTGCCTTATGACAGAATCGATCAATGTTGGCGCCTCAGCAGATCCGGCATCCCGTACCAGGAACGGAGAGCCGATTGCGATTGTAGGTATGGCCTGCCGCTTTCCGGGCGCGTCAGATTTGGACGCCTTTTGGGAGCTTTTGCTCGATGGCAAGAACGCCGTTACGGAGGGTGTGCCGGGTTCGGGCGTGGGACGCCTGGGAGACATTATCCGAGACCCCGAAGTCCGGAACGAGGCGTGCCGATACGGCGCATTCGTCGACGATATCGATCAGTTCGACGCCGGGTTCTTCCGCATATCGCCGGCAGAGGCCGAGTTCCTTGACCCCCAGCAGCGGATGATGCTGGAGACGACGTGGCAGGCGCTGGAAGACGCGGGGATCGATCCTGACCGTCTCAAGGGGAGCCGCACGGGCGTCTATACCGGGATCAGCAACGACGAGTACCGAATGCTGGTTGTGGACTCAAGCAAACCATCCGAGGCTGCGGGAAGCCTGTACGCTCTCAGCGGCACCAACCTGAACGGCACCAGCGGGCGAGTCTCCTTCGTCCTCGGACTCATGGGTCCGGCCAAGGCGGTCGACGCCGCATGCGCCTCGGCTATGGTGGCGGTAGATGACGCAGTCGCAGACCTGCAGCAGGGCAAGGCGGACGTAGCCATCGCAGCCGGCGTTCAGGCGATCCTGAACGGTCGCATTTACGAGCTGCGCGCCGAGGCCATGATGCTGTCCCCCGATGGTCAGTGCAAGACGTTCGACGCGTCGGCGAACGGATATGTGCGGGGCGAAGGATGCGGGGTTGTCGTCCTGAAAAGACTGAGCGATGCGGAGGCAAACGGCGATCATATTTGGGCGGTTATCCGGGGCTCTGCAGTGAATAACGGCGGGACCAGCGTCGGTCTGACGGTGCCGCACACGCCCGCGTTGGTACAGGTGATGGAAACGGCGCTCTCCGATGCGGGCGTCCTTCCCACGGAAGTCGACTACTTGGAGGCGCACGGGACCGGAACGGCCGTCGGCGACCCGATCGAGCTCGACGCCCTGGCCAGTGTGTACGGGACGGGACGTGGAGCGGACAACCCCCTCCTGACAGGTTCAGTGAAGACCAACATCGGCCATCTGGAGTCGGCCGCGGGAGTGGCAGGACTGATCAAGGCGGCGCTGGTGCTGAAGCGGGGAGTCATTCCCAAGCATTTGCATTTCGAGAACCCCAACCCCAGTTTCGATTGGGACAGTCAGCCAATCCAAGTGACGACAACCACGATGGACTGGCCGAGTCGCGACGGGCGGCCACGACTGGCGGGGGTGAATTCCTTTGGGATAACCGGGACGAACGCCCACCTGGTGCTGGAGGAATATGTTGACGGCGAAGGAGAGCCCAACCAGAAACACCCGGCCGGACTCGCACAGACCGTGCCGCTCTCGGCCCCGGGACCGATGCCGGACTCACCGTTGCCTGAGGGAAGTTTAGGTGTACGCCGCACTCGCTTCGTGCCGCTGTCGGGCAAGTCGGATAGCGCCGTTCGAGCTCTTGCGAAGCGGTATCTATCGTGGCTTGACGAAAAGGCCGACGAGCTTTCGTCCGATGGCGCAGCATCGAAACCGACGCTCTCCGACATGGCATGGACTGCCGGTGTCGGTCGAAGCCATTTCGACTACCGGGCGGGCGCGGTGTTCCATGATGCCCAATCTCTACGGGAGCGTCTGATTGAACTGGCCGAGTCCCTCACGGGCCCCGAGCCGCGAACGGCGACCAAGGTAGCGTTCGCCTACACCGGACAGGGAAGCCAGTGGGTCGGCATGGGACAGGACCTCTACGAAGGTGAGCCGGTAGCGAGGGCGGTTTTGGACCGCTGCGAGGCGGTGTTCCGCCAGGAACGAGGGGTCTCCCTGCTGGACGTGATGTTCGGTCGACCCGGAGCGGAGGGGGACCTGGGCGACACTGCCTGGGAGCAGCCGGCCATCTGGAGTCGGCCGCGGGAGTGGCAGGACTGATCAAGGCGGCGCTGGTGCTGAAGCGGGGAGTCATTCCCAAGCATTTGCATTTCGAGAACCCCAACCCCAGTTTCGATTGGGACAGTCAGCCAATCCAAGTGACGACAACCACGATGGACTGGCCGAGTCGCGACGGGCGGCCACGACTGGCGGGGGTGAATTCCTTTGGGATAACCGGGACGAACGCCCACCTGGTGCTGGAGGAATATGTTGACGGCGAAGGAGAGCCCAACCAGAAACACCCGGCCGGACTCGCACAGACCGTGCCGCTCTCGGCCCCGGGACCGATGCCGGACTCACCGTTGCCTGAGGGAAGTTTAGGTGTACGCCGCACTCGCTTCGTGCCGCTGTCGGGCAAGTCGGATAGCGCCGTTCGAGCTCTTGCGAAGCGGTATCTATCGTGGCTTGACGAAAAGGCCGACGAGCTTTCGTCCGATGGCGCAGCATCGAAACCGACGCTCTCCGACATGGCATGGACTGCCGGTGTCGGTCGAAGCCATTTCGACTACCGGGCGGGCGCGGTGTTCCATGATGCCCAATCTCTACGGGAGCGTCTGATTGAACTGGCCGAGTCCCTCACGGGCCCCGAGCCGCGAACGGCGACCAAGGTAGCGTTCGCCTACACCGGACAGGGAAGCCAGTGGGTCGGCATGGGACAGGACCTCTACGAAGGTGAGCCGGTAGCGAGGGCGGTTTTGGACCGCTGCGAGGCGGTGTTCCGCCAGGAACGAGGGGTCTCCCTGCTGGACGTGATGTTCGGTCGACCCGGAGCGGAGGGGGACCTGGGCGACACTGCCTGGGAGCAGCCGGCCCTCTATGCACTGGAGTGCGCCCTGACGGCTCTCTGGGCCAGCGTGGGCATCACACCCAGCGTCGTATTGGGACACAGCGTCGGCGAGATTGCGGCGGCGCAGGCGGCCGGAGTGTTCAGTCTGGAAGACGGGATGCGGTTTGCAGCAACACGGGGGAGTTTGCTCTCCGGGACCGAACAAGGCGCTATGGGAGCAATCTTTGCCCCTGCGGAACGGGTGACATCGGAAGTTGAGGCACTGAACGCGGCCTCCAATGGCGTCGGCCTGAGCATTGCCGGGGATAACGGCGCCCATATAGTGGTCAGCGGCCAGGCTTCGGACGTAGAGACCATCTTGAGCCGTTTCGATTCGGAAGGAGTGCGGACAAGAAGGCTGAACACGACCCGCGCCTTCCACAGCGCCCTGGTAGAACCTGCGCTAGACGAACTCGAAGCCTCCCTTCACGGTGTGGGGATTGGCACTCCCACGCTGACCCTGGTCAGCAACCTGACGGGCCGGGCGGTGGAATCCGGTATGGCTCTCGACGCGGCCTACTGGAGACGCCATGCCAGACAGCCGGTGGCTTTCGCCGACGGCGTCAAGGCAATGGCCGATCTCGGAGTAGACCTGGTGGTCGAGATTGGCCCTCACGCGGTGCTCGGCCCAATGGCGACGTTGGCCTGGCCTGAGTCAGATCAGTCGGGGAACGCCGGGCCGCCCGCCGCACTTGCGAGCCTGCGGCGGCCACCAAGGGACGGTTCGACTTCGGAGGCTGAGAGCAGCTTTATAGATGCAGTAGCTGAGGCCTACGAGGCCGGATTGGATGTTTCCTTCGAGGGTTTGTTCACAGGGGAGACACGACGAAGAATCTCTCTGCCAAGCTATCCGTTCCAGCGCGAGCGACACTGGCTCCGGCAGTCGAAGCAGCGCCGTTCGAGCGCAGGTCATCCTCTGCTCGGCGTCCGACACGAGTCCGCCCGTGGCGAGACCACATTCGAGACGGAAGTGTTCCCTTCCGACCCGGCCTGGCTGAAGGACCACAGGGTCTTTGGACGGCTCATCGCGCCGGGCGCGCTCTACGGAGCCATGGCGGCTTCGGCGTCGCTTGCCGAGGGAAGCGACTCGGTCGTGCTGGAGGACATGCAGCTCCACAGCGCCCTGGTCTTTTCGGAGAAGGACTCCGAGGACGGGGCCGATGAAGACGGACGGAAGGTGCAGGTCGTCCTCGACGATGATGAGCAAGCTTCGTCACGCCGCGTCCAGTTATACAGCAAGGGGATCGAGGACGAATGGACGATGCACGTGGAAGGCCGCGTGCCGACCGGAGCGCCCCCGCCGGAAGCCGGCGGGCGGATCGATCTGGAAGAGCTGAAGTCCCGCATGTCTCCGACGGATGTGCCGGACTACTACCGGGCTAAGAGCAGCACCGGAATCGACCTCGGTCCACTCTTCCGTACGCTGGGAACGGTCTGGTCCGGTCCCGGCGAGGCGCTGGGCGAGGTGCGTTTGCCCGAATCCCTGGGCCGGAACGAGTTGGACGTGCATCCGCTCTTGCTGGATGGATGCTTCCAGGTCGTGGGCGTCGCTCGGAACATGACCGGTGGCCCCGAGGAGGCAACCTATCTGCCGTTCGGCTGGGACCGGATGTGGCTCTCCAAGCGTCTGCCGGACAGACTGTACTGTCACGTGAGCATGAGTGAGGCCTCTCAGGAGGCGGATTCGGAATCCACCGAGTCGCCGGAAGTCCTGAGCGGAGAGATGCGAATATATGACTCGAATGGGGTTCTCCTCGGCGAGTTGAGTGGCTACACGGTGAAGCGGGCCACGCGGGAGGCCCTGCTCTCTGCAGTCGAAGGGGTGGATGACCTGCTTTACGAGGTCACCTGGCGCGAACGTCCCCTTGAATCGGCAGTAATCCCTGCTGACTTCCTCCCGACTCCGGCCAGCGTTGCAGACGGTACGCAGTTATTCACCGGCTACCTGACCGACGCCAACGTCGATCCCGAAGGCAGGAACTCCCTGCTGGCCGATTTGGAGCGGTGGTCGTGGGCTCGCGCGCTTGCGACGCTGGAGGAGCTTGGCTGGCAGCGCGTGAAGGGCGAGACCGTCGATTCAGAGGAATTAAGGGAGCGGCTGGACGTTCTCCCTGAGCACCAGCGCCTGTTCCGCCGTATGCTCGAAATGGTCGCCAGATCGGGAGTGCTGGAGGAGACCGACGACCGCTTCGTCGTGGTCGTTGGGCCTGATGACCCCTTGCCGGAAGTCCTTCCGAGCGACCTTGAGGAATTCGCCACTCGCATGACGGGTATGTACCCCGACGGTTTGACCGAGATCGGCCTGTTCCGGCGGTCGGGCCTTGCCCTGGGTGACGTGCTCCGCGGACAAGAGGACCCGCTTACGCTGCTGTTCAGCAGCGGAGAACCGACAGCTGCCGATCTGTATCTGAAGGCTCCCGTGGCGCGCGCGGCGAATCGAATGCTGGCAGACGCGGTACAGGCATTGGTTGCCGAATTGCCTGAAGGACGTCGACTCAGGGTTATCGAGGTCGGGGCAGGTACGGGATCCGCCACAGCGTCCGTGCTGCCGGAGCTTCCTGATGGTCGCTTCGACTACGTGTATACGGATATCTCTGCGGGGTTCTTTTCCGAGGCGGAGGCGCGGTTCGGCGACGGTGGCGGTAGCATCGAGTACCGTCCGCTGGATATTGAGAAGGACCCGATTGACCAAGGATTCGATTCCCACGGCTACGACCTAATAATCGCCTCCAACGTACTGCACGCCACGCGATTCCTGGAGGAAACCCTGGCGAACTGCAGCGCCCTGCTCGCTCCGTCGGGTCATTTGATTGCGCTGGAGAACCTTCGCGGGCTGGGTTGGATGGACCTCACGTTCGGCCAGTTGGACGGCTGGTGGAGGTTCGCCGACTCGTATCGCCCGCACCATGCCCTGGCCACTCCCGCAATTTGGAGTCAAGCGCTGGGCGGCGCGGGCTTGGAGGGCGTCGAGGTACTGGGAGTGGATGAATCGACCACTTATGAAATGCTGGACAAGGGCGTGATCGTGGCGCAGGGTCCGGCCCAGATAACCGAGTCTCCGGGAGTTTGGGTCCTTGCTGCCGACGAAGAAGGAGTCACGAAGGAACTTGCGTCGGAACTCTCGGCACGAAACCAGACGGTCGTACTTGCGGGCAGAGACGTGGCCGAGGGCGCCGATTCCTCAGTGAACGGCGCCTCCATTGTCAACGCGCAAGTGGATATGGGGAGTCGCGAGTCGTGGCGATCGCTGATCGAGGGCCTGCCTGATGATGTGCCGCTCAAAGGCGTCGTGCACCTCAAAGCGCTGGGTGGTCACGGAGCACAGGCAGCCACCACGGAGATGACGGAGGACGTAGCTCGCGTCGGTGCAAGCGCGCTTGCGCTGGTGCAAGGCGTGTCCGATTCCGATGTGATACCGGAGAAGGGCGTATGGTTTGTCACGCGTGGGGCGCAGGTATTGGAGCGCGAGCGCGCGGGTGAGCTTGCCGGCGCAGTCCTCTGGGGCATGGGCAAGGTAGTGGCCCTGGAAGCTGCCCATCTGCAGCCGAGAATGATTGACCTTGACCCCGGTGCAACGGGACAGCCGACCGACCTTGTGAATGAACTGCTGTACCCAGACTCGGAAAATCACATCGCCTACCGCTCCGGGAGTCGACGAGTTGCGCGTCTGGTACGACCCGACGCTGCAGCCGAGCGACTGGCCCTGCCGGACAATTCGGACTGGGTCCTGGCCCCAAACAAGAGCGGAATATTCGACAAACCGGAGATCAAGCCGCTTCCTCCTCGGACTCTCGAGCCGAAGGAGGTCCGTGTTGCGGTCGAGGCTACCGGGATCAACTTCTGGGACGTGTTCCGTTCTCTCGGCTTCATTGAAGAGGGAGACCTAGGCAGGGAGTTGTGCGGGCACGTTGTCGCTATCGGTTCTGAGGTGTCAAACGTCTCTGTTGGCGACCGCGTTGTCGGTCTAGGATTCGGCGCGTTCGGGCCGGAAATGATCACACATGAGGAACTGCTGGCTCCGGCTCCGCCCGGGATGTCGGTCTCGGCTCTCGCCACCGTGCCCAGCGCCTTCGTGTCGGCGGCGCTTTCGTACCAATTCTCGGGGCTGGAGGCGGGAGAGCGTGTTCTCATTCACGCCGGTGCGGGTGGTGTAGGACTGGCGGCCATCCAGCTTGCGCAGGCCGCAGGCGCGGAAGTATTCGCCACGGCCAGCGCCCCGAAACAGGCGCTTCTCCGGTCGCTCGGCGTCGAGCACATATTCGATAGCCGCCAGACCAAGTTCGGCGAGCAAATCCTCGAGGCCACCGGCGGCGAGGGCGTTCACGTCGTGCTGAACAGCCTCACGAGTGAAGGCTTCATCGACGCAAGTCTTTCCTGCCTTGCCCACGGCGGTCGATTCGTCGAGATGGCGAGAAGAGACATTCTCAGCCATGAAGAGATGGCGGCAGTGCGTCCCGATGTTTCCTACGACATCCTTGAGCTGGACGTCATGAAGAAGACCGACCCTGCAGGGGTTGGCGTCGTCCTGCGAGACGTTATGTCGCGGCTTTCGACGGGTGAGTTGGGGCCTATAATCCACAGCAGGTGGCCGCTGGCCGAGGCCGGGGCCGCCCTGGACTTCATGCGCTCCGCGCGGCACGTCGGAAAGATCGTCCTCACGCCACCGCCCCTCATGACGGGCAGTCTGCGACAGGACCGCGCATACCTCGTTACCGGCGGTCTTGGCGGCATAGGGTGCGCCGTTGCCGAGTGGCTCGCCGATCATGGAGCAGGAGTCATCGTGCTCAACGGACGTCGAGATCCCGACCCGGAGGCACAGGAAGCCATCGACGCCCTACGCAGTCGCGGTGTAAGGATCGAGGTCGAGTTGGCCGACGTGACCGATACCGCGGCAATCGACGCGATGCTGGAACGCATCGATGCGAACCTGCCGCCGCTTGGTGGCGTCATCCACAGCGTCGGTGTGCTGTCGGACGCCGCGCTCACCAACCAGACATGGGCGAGCTTTGAGCAGGTGCTGAGGCCGAAGATCATGGGAGCCTGGCACCTACACCGCGCGACGGTGGACCGAGACCTCGACCTCTTCATCCTGTTTTCAAGTCGCGTCGGTGTTATGGGCAATCCCGGCCAGGCGAACCATGCCGCCGCCAATGCCTTCCTCGACCAACTCGCGGGTCACCGCCGCGCAATGGGTCTTCCCGGACAGGCCATTGCCTGGGGAGCATGGTCGGAGATCGGCGAAGCGGCAGAACAGCGGGAGCGGATCGAACGGCGACGTGCGGCCCTCGGGGGACGCTGGTTTACCCCGGAGCAGGGCATCAAGGCACTCGAAAGAATAGTGCGCCAGGACGTCACGACTTCCGTCGTGATGTCGATGGACTGGTCCGTCTTCGAGGAGGCAGTCCAGGACCGCCCCCTCTTCCTAGAAGACATGCTGTCCTCGGACGACGATGACACCGTTGATGACTCGGCCTCATCGGAAGACGTGCTGTCCCGGCTGCGAAGCGCACCTGCTGCAGGGCCGGAAGAGGTGCTAGTTTCTTTCCTCCAGCAGGAGGTACAGGCCGTCCTGAGACTGTCATCGGCGCCGTCGCCGACAGTAGGGTTCTTCGACTTGGGCATGGACTCGCTGATGGCAGTGGAGCTGCGCAACCGCCTGAACCGCGCGTTTGCCGGCGAATACACGGCTTCCAACACAGTAGTATTCGATTACCCGGACATTGCCTCCATGGCGAGTCACATAGCAGGAGAACTCGGTCAGCTTGGCGAAGCTGCCGATGCACCCGAATCTCCCGCAGCGCCTGAGCCGGTCGTGCCGGAACAGCGCCAGCCAAGCAGGACTGATGACGACGGGATTGCGGTCGTGGGCATGGCAGGCCGTTTCCCCGGTGCGAATGACCTAGCCGAATTCTGGCAACTCCTCGAAAAGGGTGCCGATGCCATTACGGACGGTCGCCCTGATGGCGGTTCCTGGAGTGGCGCCGTGGGAGACCCGGACGCTGAGGACATTGCAATCCGGCGTGGAGCGTTCGTAAATGACATCGACTGGTTCGACTCCCGATTCTTCCGCATTTCGCCAATCGAGGCACGGACGATGGACCCCCAGCAGCGGATGCTGCTCGAGACTAGCTGGGAGGCCCTTGAGGACGGGGGACTGGACCCCGACACCCTCAGAGGCAGTCGCACAGGCGTCTATGCCGGAATTGGCGGCGCCGAATACAGGGACTTATTCCAAGCCCACAATAGTGAACACAACTATCTCGGCACAACCGGAAGCGTAACCGTTGGTCGGGTCGCGTTCGCGCTGGGTCTGGAAGGGCCGGCCCTGCCCGTCGACATGGCCTGCGCGTCGTCTCTGGCGTCAGTGCATCAGGCGGTTGCGGCATTGCAGCGCGGAGAAGTGGACCTCGCCCTTGCCGGCGGCGTAAACGCGATCCTGTCCCCCGGCGTGTCCAGGTTCATGATGGATGTCGGCATGTTGTCGCCAACGGGACATTGCAGTCCTTTCGATGCCTCCGCGGACGGCTATGTCCGGGGCGAGGGTTGCGGAATGGTCGTGCTGAAGCGTTTGAGCGAGGCGGAGGCCGACGGCGACCGCATATATGCCGTTATACGAGGGTCTGCGGTCAACCAGAACGGGGCGAGCGCGGGACTGACGGTGCCAAACGGCCCCGCCCAGGAGCGCGTAATGGCGGAAGCTCTTGCCCAAGCAGGCGCTTCACCGTCCGAGGTCGACTATCTGGAAGCGCACGCGACAGGCTCCCAGTTGGGCGACCCGATTGAGTTGAATGCGGCAGCCTCGGTATACGGCAAGGGACGCGACGCTGAGCGTCCTCTGCTCGTCGGCTCTGTAAAGTCGAACATCGGGCACATCGAATCGGCAGCCGGAATCGCGGCCTTCATCAAGACGGTCCTCTCGATGAATAAGGGAGTGAATCCGGAGAGCCTGCATCTCGAAACGCCGAACCCGAACTTTGAATGGGACCAGATGCCGGTTCGTATAACGTCCGACAAGACGGACTGGCCTACCAATTCGGCCCGCCCCCCTCTTGCCGGTGTAAACGCGTTCGGTCTTTCAGGAACGAACGCGCACGTCCTGGTCGAAGGGTACGGCACGCCGACCGCTGACGGCGCGGAGACCGGCAGCACAGGTTCTCCTATGGGCGCTCCGCAACCGATACCTGCATCGCCCCCTGAACAAGCCGACGATGTCTCGATTTCCGACGGACCGCCGACGGAGCGTCCCGTTCGCCTGTTGCCGCTTTCGGGCAAGTCGGAAGGCGCGCTCCGTGAATCGGCAAAGCGCTATCTCTCGTGGCTCGACGACGAAGAAGGCTCCGCCTCCAGTGTGACGCTGTCCGATATGGTTTGGACCGCCGGTGTGGGCCGTAGCCACTTCCCCCATCGCGCGGGACTGGTCTTCAGCGATGCAGAGCAGCTCCGGCGGCAACTCCGCGCGCTCGCCTCCACCGAAGAGTCGGGGAACGAGGAAATGCCTCGTGAGGCGACCAAAGTAGTATTCGCGTACACCGGAAGTGAAGCCAAGTGGGTCGGCATGGGAGAGGCGCTCTATCGGAGTGAGCCTGTGGCGCGAGCGATGCTGGACAGGTGCGATGAGCTGATTAAGCAGGAACGAGGTGTCTCGCTCCTAGACGTGATGTTCGGTCGCTCCGGCATCGAGCACGACCTCAACGATGCCGCTTGGGCTGAGCCGGCCACCTACGCACTTCAGTGCGCCCTGACCGCGCAATGGGCAAGCATCGGCATACGCCCCAGCGCCGTGGTGGCGCAGGGTTCAGGACGAATTGCAGCGGCCCAGGCTGCCGGAGTATTCAGTCTGGAAGAAGGTCTGCGTATAGCTGCTGGCCTTGGAGAGTTGAAGGAGGCTGGGACGGAGCCGGAATCGCAAGCCGCGAGTGAGAGCCTGCAAAAGACGCTCGACGGCGTCACGCTCGCTGCGCCGTCTCTCCCACTCGTGAGCAGCGTGAGCGGCCAGTTGGTGGAGTCTGGTGGCGAACTCGAAATCGACTACTGGATTCGGGAGGAACAGACGCCCACCCTGCTCTCCGGCCACGTCGAGGCCCTAGCCCAACTCGGCGTCGATGTTGTGGTGGGAATCGGTCATGACTCCACGATGGGACGGGGAATCGGCGACGCCTGGCCGGATCCTTCGGAAGTGCCGGTCACGCTCTCCTCCTTGGAGAGTCCGCCAAACGATGGTGAATCGCCCGAGTTCAGTGGAGGGTTCATGAGAGCCGTGGCACAGGTCTACGAGGCAGGACTGGACATCTCATTCCCCAGCCTGTTTGCGGGCGAAGTCCGGCGTCGAGTTTCGATACCGCGCTATCCCTTCCAACGCAGGAGGCACTGGCTCTAGCCTCCGCTCCAACGGCGAGGAGGTACCTTCGACAAGAGTGGACGTTGCCAGCATGACGGGGTTGTCGGGGTGATGGTCAGGCTGCGGGACCCAGTGCTCTCACAGACCCGCACAGACCAACCCTCAACATGAAGACGGTTCTGTCTGTAGTCAACCGTGGGACATGCTTGCACGGGTGGCTCTTCTGGAAGGTATCTCCAAACCGGTCAGTTTCAGCCGCTCCGAGTAGTCCAACACCTTAAGAGCGGCACGTTTGAGGGTAAAGACAACCGTGGTCCCAAGTGATGGGTGAGTTGTTGGTGGCCCCAACGTAGAGCGGTCTCAGGTACGAATCTCAGTACATTTGGTCGCTTTTGGCCCGATATTACAACACTTGACGGCCATTCTTAGTATCAGTTGGCCTGTGGGCCGGAGGGAGTGAGACCCCACACACTCTGTACTTGGCATGTTTCGCCCCGGGGTAAAAGCTTTGACACAAGAGTTGGCTGACAACACGTCGCTTAGGATTCGTTGCACGAGGTGAGGGAATGAAGCCTTAACTATCCGGGAGAACCTAAGAAGTAAGGACCACATTCGCTGCCAGTTCTGTTGAGCGATTTGCCTCGGAGGGGATTTCATCCATGAAGTCCAGACCGTTTCAGGTGGGGAGCCGGTTTCATAGTCATGGGGGTGTACAGGGAAACGGATTTTTGACAAGTTGCACTTTCGGGTCGTTTTCGTAGGCGAAAAAAGGGGAAATGGGGCTCCTACAGGACGGAAGCACCGAACACTTTTTGTCAAGGGCAGGTTGCAGAGGCCCCAGTTGGAAATATGCAAGTTGCATGCGCGCAGACAACGGCTATGTGCAAGTTGCAGAGGGGGTGAAAGCGGATAATCGGATGGGTCAAACGTGGCTGACGGTGGGGGCGCAGTGGACTCTCGGCACCTTCGGCTTATGGTGCTGCTCACGATCTGGCGCGAAGAACGTCGCCGATTGAGATGGAGATCACATTGGCCACAAACCCTACCGACATCGAGATACG
>JAPPDQ010000555.1 GCA_028875495.1 Chloroflexota bacterium | reverse complement strand
TAGCAGTAGGGGGTGTCACGGGTAGGTGTTCATCGTGACACTTCCCTAACCCGAGGCCTCGCCGGAGTTCGCTTCGGCGGGGCCTCAGTCATTTTCCCCTAGCCCATCATCCGCATCAGGTCGCGCATCCCCCTCTTCGACGACATCTGCCTCATCATCCTGCGCGTCCGCTTGAACTGATTTAGAAGCTGGTTTACGTCCCGGGGTGTTGTACCGCTGCCCTGGGCGATTCGCCGCCTTCGCCGCCCGTTGATGATCTCCGGTCGCGCCCTCTCCTGCGGCGTCATCGAAAAGACGATGGCCTCCGTTCTCTTCAACTGCTTCTCCGTTAGGTCTTCCGACGGCATCTTCCCCTTCAATCCGGGCATCCCCGGCACCATGTCGAGTATCTGACCGATCCCGCCCATCCTCCGCACCTGTTCGAGCTGTTCGAGGAAGTCGTTCAGGTCGAAGGTGGCCTGCCGCATCTTGCGTTCCAGCGCCGCTGCCTCTTCCTCGTTATACGCCTCCTGCGTCTTCTCGATCAGAGTCAGCATGTCGCCCATGCCGAGGATGCGCGACGCCAGCCGGTCCGGATGAAACTCCTCCAGCGCGTCGACGCCCTCGCCCGTCGCGATGAACTTGATCGGCACGCCCGTGACCGACACGATCGAGAGTGCCGCGCCGCCTCGCGCGTCGCCGTCCAGCTTCGAGAGCACGAGGCCCGTCACCCCTATCCGCTCGTGGAACTCCTTCGCCGCGTTCACCGCGTCCTGACCCGTCATCGCGTCCACGACCAGCAGCGTCTCGATCGGTGACACAGCATCCTTCACCTCTTCCAACTCCGACATCAGGTCGTCGTCGATCTGCGTCCGCCCCGCCGTGTCCACAATTGCCCATGTCGCGCCAACATCTGTAGCTCGCTTCACACCCTCCCGCGCCACCTGCGGCGTCGGATTCGACGTTCCCTCCTCGTACACCTCCACCTCGATCTGCCTGCCCAACGTCTGGAGCTGGTCGATTGCCGCCGGACGGTTCAGGTCTGCTGCCACCAGCACCGGTAGCTGGCCCGCCTGCTTCAGATGCCGCGCCAGCTTGGCGGATGTCGTCGTCTTCCCCGACCCGTTCAGCCCGATCATCAGGATGACCGACGGCGCCGCAGGCCCCGGCACAACTTTGTTCTCCCCGCCGTCGAGGATGGCCGTCATCTCCTCGTTCGTGATCTTGACGACCTGCTGGCCCGGACTCAGGCTCTGCAGCACGTCCTCCGACAGTGCCCGCTCGCGTATCTTCCCGACGAACGACCGAGCCACCCGGAAGTTCACGTCCGCTTCGAGCAGCGCCATGCGGATCTCCCGCAGCGCGGAGTCAACGTCGCCCTCCGTCAGCCGGCCCTGGTTCCCAAGCCGGTTGAAGACTCCGTTCAATTTTTCCGTCAAAGACTCGAACATAGACGCCCATCCTCCGAAGCCAGATGTTCTAACAGATTTCACAAGGAATTCCGTTCACCCTGAGCCTGTCGAAGGGTCTCCGCAAATCCCTAATTCTGTAACCTTACTCTACCATACGACCATGCACGGAAAATCGTTCTCAACCTTAAGGCCGTCTCGCGGATCTTAAGGGTGAAGGCTCCAGAACGTGCGAGGGCCGAGACCATGAGCGACCAACGAGAAATGGAACGGATGAGGCAGGGCGACATCGCCGCCCTCGGTGCGCTCGTCGAGCGGTACCAGACCAGATCACTCCGTGCCGCATATCTCGTAACGCATGACCTCGCCATGGCCGAAGACGTCGTGAGCGCCGCGTTCCTTCGAGTCTTCGAACGGGCCGACCGGTACAACCCGACCCAGTTCGGCCCATGGTTCTACCGGATCGTAGTAAACGACGCCATCAAGGCCGTCCAACGGCGCGACCGGACGACAACGATGGATCACGTGGAAGATGCCCGGAGACCCGGTGCCTCTACCGACCCCGAAAAGGCTGCCGTCCTGAACGATGAACGAAGAGCCGTCCGCGATGCGCTGGCGCAGCTCACGCCGTCACAACGAGGCGCCGTCGTCATGCGTTACTTCCTCGAACTGTCCGAGTCGGAGATGGTCGAGCGGACCGGACGCACGCGCGGCACCGTCAAGCGTCACCTCCACGACGCGAGAGCGCGGCTGAAGCGGCTCCTTCAAGCGACCGTGCGCGGCGAGTGATGATGATGTGGAGAAGCACAAAATGAACACTCATCCCACAGACCAATACCTCAACCGAGAACGGCTGACCGACCTCGCCCAGTTCGCCGTTCCCGACGGCCACGACCTGTGGCCCCGGATCGAGCAGGCCGCGCGAGCGTCCGTATCCGGCATCACGAGCACGAGACCGGGCATCCTCTCCCTTGGCCTCTCCCGCGCGTGGACGGCAGTCGGAATCCTCTTCATCGCCGCCACATTCGCCGCCCTCGGCTTCGGACTCGCAGTCCTCGTCCTCTCGAACGGCCACAATCAAGTGCCGGCGGCCCAGTTAGAGGCTACTGCCACTCCCAATCCGACGCCTACCGCGCCGACAGCATCGCCGACTCCGAGCGTCAGCAAGGATCCATCGATTAGCCGAGGCAGCACCATCCCGTCGCGAGAGGCGGCCCACGCCAAAATGGAGACAATCCTCTCCAGCGAAACGCTGGACAAGTACCGTGCGCTCCCACCCGCCTACCAAGAGGCTCTAGGTCTCTACACCTGGCACAACCTCCCTCCCGACATCGTCCGGTCCGCCGTCAAGGACAAAATCGACCAGTGGGGCGACGATTGGATCATTCCCCTTCCGGAGTTCATAGGTGAGGAACGCGCGGAGAGATTCGACGAACTCGAAGGCGAGATCCTCAATCACGCCCACTTGCTCGTGTCGTACTACGTCCTCGTCCTGAACACCGAGCCACCCGACTTGAGCCGTAGTGTGGCCCTGCGCGAGTTTATGGACTACGTAGCCCCTCTCGACACCGAAATGCCCTCCACTTCAGAACCCGACAAGGACACTTCCCGCTCCGTAGAGGCTCCCATGGTCGCATGGCCTTCTCTCGAAACCGTCCTGACGAACACGGCCCTCGCGCGACTCGACATGCTGGGGGCTCGACTTCGCGAAAGCGTCATGGACACCATTTCCTCTTCAGGGGAGGACGACATCAAGAACGTGGCCACCTTCCTCACACTCTATGAGCTGTTCCTGCTGAAGGCGCAGCCGGGACTGGAGATGCCATCACTTGAGGAAACGTTGACTGGAGACGACCTCGCAACGTTCAAGAATTCCTCAGAAGCTGATCGCGACAGCGCGGAGAGCTTCTTTCAGAGAGGACTGTTTAATCTCCACTATGTGGGAGCAGCTGGCCATCCGCCCAATTCCACCATCCCCGATCCCACACCCCACTTTCTAGCTGATCAGGCCGCCTTGGCGATGCAGTGGGTGTTGCCGACCGTAAACTCCGAAGCGTTGCGATTCCGGGGTGCCGACCCCCCACCACTCCAGACCGCCACTCCGACTTCCGCAGACAAATGGGTCAGCGAAAACGGCTTCATCCAGTTCACGACAGGGGCGCTCGAGGACCTATTCGACGAACCGCTTCCGGGAACACACCCACAGTGCATTCCCCCAACAACGCCGCCCGTGCAGCCCGGCCCATGGCTCGTCCCTTCCAAGCTGCCGGACGGCATGGAGCAGGAGGTTAGGGATCAAATGTTTCCGGGTACCATGTATCGCGCGTTCCGAAGACCTATGGACCATGTATCGATGGAGCAGGGGCTGTGCGCGATTCGGAAGCTGAATCCTGCAATGTACAGGGCGATACAGATCGGCGACCGCACGGTATACGTAACCGCCGGAAGGGGCCAGCCGGCCGGCGGAAGCGCCCCCGCGTTCGACCCGAATGAGGCCAGTTCTCTCATCATGGACATCGGATACGGCGTAGTGAGCTTCAACGTCTTCGGTTCGGTGACGGTCGACGAGCTCGTGGCCATGGCGGCTTCGCTTGTTCCGGAGGAACTCACCGAAGCGGAGCAAGGACCCTATCCGCAAGCTGTCCTTGAGGAGCTCGGAACGGGCTTCGGTCCCGTGTACGTGCCAAGCAAACTGCCGGACGGCTATGAGATGTTCGGTCAAATGCAGGCCCGCCAGGAAGCAATGGGACCTAAGACTGCCCGCCTCTACTACGTACGAACGTCGGACAACTACTGCGTGTTCCGCCTGAATCAGGCAGGCCTCCGTAGACAGTTCCCGGATGTTGTGCAAAAGGCTCAACGCGGCGACGAGACAACCTACACGACCACGGATGAGTCCGGTCAGACGGTCAGGGCCACGGCGAGGTGGGGCACGGTGGAAATCGACGGCGTCACTATCTACGCTCAGGAGTTTTCGGCGCAGCCCCGCAACGAGTATACCGATGTCTACTTCCAGTCCCAGGGAGTGTGGTTCAACTTGACGATCAGCACATCGTCCTATTGCGACCACTCGCTTGAGATGGTCGCGGAGATCGCCGCGTCGCTGGAACCGATCCAACCGTACACTAAGCCGACGGCCCAAGAAGCCGACACCGGCACACCCCTCATTGCGTTCCATTCCAATCGCGACGGGAACTGGAACATATACATGATGAACGCAGACGGCACAGGCCAAACCCGCCTAACCGATAACCCTGCCGCCGATTCCTGGCCGAGTTGGTCGCCCGACGGACGGCGCATCGCATTCATTTCATCCCGCGACGACCCTGACCCGGACGACGATGAAAGCGTCTGGGAGATTTACCTGATGAATGCGGATGGCTCAGACCAGACCCGCCTGACCTTTGACTCGGCATGGCACTCGTTGCCGAGGTGGTCTCCTGACGGACGACGCATTGCGTTCCAGTCCTACACGGACGAAAACTGGGAAATACATATGATGAACGCCGACAGCTCAGATCAGAGGCGCCTGACCGCTAACTCAGCGTGGGACGGTATGCCAAGCTGGTCGTCCGATTCCCAGCGCATCGCGTTCCACACAACTATCGATGAGAACGCTGAGATCTACGTGATGAACGCCGACGGTTCAGATCAGGCAAACCTAACCAATGACACCGCGAATGACTGGTCCCCAAGTTGGTCGCCGGACGGGCGACGTATTGCGTTCCATTCACACCGGGACGGGAATTCTGAAATATACATAATGAACGCCGACGGCTCAGACCAGACCCGCCTGACCAACAACCCGGCGAGGGACATTAGGCCGGTCTGGTCGTCGGATGGGCGCAGCATTGCGTTCACCTCGAACCGCGACGATCCCGACCCGGACGACGATGATGACATCAGGAACATATACGTGATGAACCCCGACGGCTCGGGTCTGACGCGACTCACCAATGAGTCATCGATTAACTATGCGTCAAGCTGGTCGACGAACTGACGGAAACCGCCGTCGGATTGCAGCTGCTCCAACGCCAGCCCCGCTACTCCTCATCTGCCGCCAGCATGTCCAGTAGCGCCATCCCCAGGAACGCTGCGTTGCCGAGAAGCTCCGTCTCGACGAACTCCAGCTTGTCGTCCGGCGTGTGGATACGTGAAAAATCCTCTCCGAGGAAGAAGATGTGGTCTATACCCGCCTCGTGAAATGCCGCGTGATCGCTGCTGCCCCAGTCCATCGTGTAGCTTATCCTGATGTCGATGCCCCGCTCCTCGGCATGTTTCTCCACGAATCGCTGTAGGCTCAGCGTGCCCAGCGTCGCCGTCTGCGGGCCCGATCCCAAAGCATCGAAGTTCAGCATCGCCACCGTCGAGTCGATCTCCTCGTCTGAGAGCTGGTCGACGTAGTAATTGCTGCCGTATAGTCCCAGCTCTTCCGCTCCGAACGCGATGAACCTCACCGTGAACGGATATTCACGGCCTGCGATCTCCCGTGCGATAGTCAGCAGCGTCGCGACGCCGGACCCGTTGTCGTTCGCTCCCGGAACGTTCGGCACGGTGTCGTAGTGCCCGCCGAGCACGACCACCCGACCGTCGCCCGCCGTCCCCGGCTTGTCCGCGATCACGTTCCGCGATTCCTCCGTATACTCAAGCCTGATAGTCGCCGTCACGACTCCATCTCCCACCAGCCCCTTGATCGTGCCGCCGTCCTCCTGCGATATCGCCACCGCCGGAATCGTCTCCTCTCCCAGCGCTCCCACGAACGGCCCCGGCTCGTTGTTGTACACGACCGCGCCGACCGCGCCAGCCTCGAAGGCCGCCGTGACCTTCTCGTCGAACGAAATCTCCCCCCGCTCAATGAGCGCAATCTTGCCAGCAAGGCCCTCACTCGGAATGTCATCAGTAAGCGCCTTGCCCACGTCAATGACCTGCCCGCTTACGACCCCGGCAGCAGTCATCCACATCGGGAACGCCTGGACGTCCATCTCTTGCGGCTCGTCGACCGTCAACAGCCGCCCGAACGGCGAGATCGACCGCACCTCGAAGGGCTGAATCGACGCCTCGTATCCCAGTGCGGCGAACTCGGCGCGCAGGTACTCTGCCGCAACCACCTCTTCCTCCGTCCCGCTCGCTCGCGGGCTGAGATCGTTGGTCAGATAAGTCAGCGTTTCCATGGCGGCTTGCCCAAGCCGCTCGACCTCCGCGTCCAGAGGCGCTACCTCCGGCACTGCCGTCGGAATGATCGCCTGCGTGGTCGTAGCGGTCGTTGGACTCGGCGGGACAGTCGTCGGAGTCGGCGGTGGTTCCGGCGTCGCCGTTGGCAACGTCGCAGTACTAGTAGCCGTCGGAACCGGTGTTGGAACAGGCGCGGGATCGGAACCGCACGCGATCAGGACGAGCGCCAAGACCGTTAACATGAACAGGGCTGCGTTACGCAAGACTCGTGAAATCAACTGGTTCTCCTGAGGCGCAGATCGACAACGCTCTTACTCATGAAAACGGCTGCACGGGGGCGGTGTTAGGAAGACCGGCTCGAAGGCCCTATCCGGCAACACGCCATACGCGAGTCTTCCCGTCAGCCGACGCCGCGGCAAGCAGACTGCCGTCCAGGGAAAACGCCACACCGTACATCCCCTTCACCTTCGTCGTGGCCGCGCCGATTCGCTCGTATGGCTCAGTCGAGTAGACCGCCGCCCCGCCGGAGTACGTCATTCCCAATCGGTTCCCGTCCGGCGAAAGGCACATCATGAAGGGCCGCTCCTCCGCAACGGGGATCTCCCTCACAACCGACCGGCACGCCGGCGAGTGAACGAGAATCCTTCCGTCGTAGCCCAGCGACCAAAGTCCGACACCACGCGGATCAAGCAGCAGAGAACCGGCGACCGTCGTGTTCGCCGCAAACGCACAGATAAATACACAGTTCTCAACGTCCCACAGCAGAATCTCCCCGCCTATTCCCGCAGAAGCCAGCACCGCTCCCCCGTCGACAAACTCTGCCGAAATCACATTCCGCTTGTGCCCCTTGAGCACTCTCGCGTCCCCATCGTCCTCTATCGGCCACAGCCGCACCGAACCATCATACGACGCCGATGCCGCCCACCGACCGTCCGGCGACATCTTGACCGCCGCGACCGTATTCGTATGGCCCTTCAGCGTGCGAAGCAGTGTCCCTTCACGAAAATCCCAGACGCACACCGCCCTGTCCGTCGACCCCGTCACAAGCGTCCCGCCGTCCTTTGTAAATGCCCCGCAGTTGACGCTCTTGCTATGCCCCTCAAGCGACCGGACCAACTCGAACTCCGGCACCGACCACACCTTCACCTCTGGATCCTGCCCAACCGTGATGAACTCCCCACCGTCCGGCGAGAAGATCGCCGCTTGGGCGTGCCGGGCCGAAGTCTGCAAGTCCGCGATGAGCTCCATGAGGGGTGTCCTAAGGAAGAGTGTGTTGTGGTGGCATAGCTCAGAAATCCGCTGAATAAGTCAACTCGCGAATATCCCCTCTCCCGTCGTGGGAGAGGGCTAGGGTGAGGGTATTTCCTTCCCCTGAACTCTCCATTCCGCTTTGTACAATGAACTGCAAAGAATGGACACTAGCGATGTGCAACCTGCCTATTGGGGCCAAATATACATGAAAGCACCTTCCCGCGCTAATTCCCCGTCGCCCGGCACGTTCTCTTTCCGACCCGACCCCACCTATGCTTCAATAGCAACTATCATGCCTGACCCGCGCTCATTGAGAATTGCTATCCTCGCCTACGCCCTTCTCTTTGCCGCCCTCTTCCTTGCCGCGTGCGGCGACGACCCCGAACCCACTCCGACACCGCTCCCTACGAACACACCTACGCCGACCAGCACACCGACGCCACTACCTTCACCCACCCCAACTGCCACTCCTATACCCACCCCGACGGCGACCCCATCACCCACACCCACCCCTGCAACTGTCGCAGGCTCCACGGCCACGCCCGTACCGCCTGCCACTACTCCCACACCGGGCCCCGCAGCTGGTATCATGGATATGGCCCGGAAAGCCATGTCCGAGGCCGTGACCTTCGCCCTTGAGATAGACATCGTCCTCGACGTTCGCACCGGCGGCCTCGCCATCGAGGTGCCCGTCAAGTACGTGGGCGACCTCCACGCTATCGGCTACAGTTCCGCCGACCTCACCATCACTATCCCCTTCCAGGTCATCGAATCGAAGCTCATCACCTCCGGCGGCACGAACTACCTCTTTGACCCCGTGGCCAACACGTGGGAACGACTCCCCGGCGACACACCGTTCTTCGCCGGTCCGAGCGTCTTCTTGGGAACGGACGCGAGCGATGTCACCGACCTCGAACTCGTCGGTAGAGAGACCTTCGAAGGCACGGATACGCATGTCGTATCTGCCAGGAGACTCGGCGTCGAGATAGGCGGCGCGACAGGTGACCTCGACGTGCTCTATTGGATCGGAGTCAACGATGGCCTACTCCATAAGGTCGAGGCAAGCGGACTTGTCGAGTTCGGCGAGGCGGGCGTTCCCGGCCTCGACTTCAGCATTGCGAACGCCAACGCGACCCTGACGGCGCGGTTCTTCGATTATGGGAAGGCCGTCGATATCACCACACCCGACTTGTCTTTCCTACGCTTCGGTTACAAGATTTTCCTGCTGGACGACGGGCGTATCTTCGTAACCGTCGGTCTTGCGAAGACCACCTACAACGACCCGAATGTGAATATTAATGAAGTGATCCCCCAAACCTACGATTTCGAGCCTGGCCTCTGGCAGTTTGAAGTCCCCGTTTCAGAGTTACTAGAGCGGTTACAGGAGCGCTGGATCATCCACCATTCATCGGTCAAGCTGTCAGATGGTCGGATATTGAGGCATAGGCTCCGAATAGCTGACTCGTGGACGCCCCAGCCGAGTTCTCCCACGCAACGAATAGGGCCTGACATGGTGCTGCTCGACGACGGTCGAGTTCTCGTGGTTGGCGGTCAGGACATTGTGCCTTCCAGCCCACAAAATGCTATCCTCCCCTTCTTCGGGACGACGGAGACCTTCAATCCGAAAACGAGCGAGTGGCAGCAGGCGGCCCCTACCCTCTTTAGGCAGGTGGCTGTCCTTTTGTCTGATGGAAGGGTGCTCGTCATAGGCGGGGTCTTTTTGAGCGACGGAAAGGAGTACGCTCACGCCGAGATATACGACCCCGCGACCGACACATGGACGCCCACTGAAAGTATGAGCACCGAACGAGGACGCCCGGTCGCTGTTCTGCTCGCCGACGGTAGGGAATTCGTCACCGGAGATGGCCCCTCTAGATTCGGGGACCGGATGGATTCGGGGCAATAATCGGTGCCGCCGAGATGTACGATCCGTAAACTGGCAAGTGGACTCCCACCGCCGATCTGTCCCGCCCTCGCATCGGACATACCCTGACGCTCCTGCCCGACGGTAGGGCGCTCGCGGCCGGCGGAGCGGACTCGGCCGAAATCGACCATGCGGTCTCCTCCACAACCGAGATATACGACCCGGAAACCGACAGATGGACACCCGGCCCCGAACTCTTCGAGCCTCGCATCCACCACTCCGCAACCCTTACGTCCGACGGGAGAGTCCTCCTGATCGGAGGCTTCGTACCCGAAGGCGAGGGATACGCGCTCACCTCGATGGAGTTCGTCTCGCCGTAGCAATCGGCCTCTGTAATGTGGCACACTGTTTCCCTGCACGGGCCTTGCCCACTCGGGCCGGGGAATATTACTATTGACGACGACGCAAACCGATCATCTCGAACAGCTTGACCAGGCCGTCCGCCGTGCCATCGACGACGGCAGTCTCGGCACGCCGCGCTTCGCAAGGTTCGTGGCATACTCTCCCCTCTCCGGCCTCACGACCATCACCGCGAATCGTTTGGCCGACATGTCCGAGGGCTGGTTCGGCAAACCGTGCGCCAGCCGCTCCACGCGGCGTGATCCAACCGGCGTCTCTGTGACCGACCTCCTGAAATGGCCCAACGGACAGGGCGCCCTCATCGTCGTATCGTCCACCCCGAAGGCAACGGGCGCGAGCATTGACCTGATGCTCCTCGGCAGTCACGGTGTCCTGTACCACGAGGCGTGAGGAGACTCCCCGTGTCCAAGCTAGGCGTCCTGCTCATAGGCGGTAAGCGCTCCCACCAGGAGAGCCACGCCGCCGTCTTCACCAAACACCCGCGCTGCCGCCTCGTTGCCGTCGCCGACGAGACCGATGCGCCGCAAATGCGCCATGAACTCAATCAAGAACTCGCCGACGACCACGGCATCCCCTACATCCGCGACCTCGACGAGGCGCTCGCGAGGCCCGACGTCCAGATCGTCAGCATGTGCGCCCGCATCGAGAGGCGGGGCGTCGTCGCCGTCAAGTGCGCCGAGGCGGGCAAGCACGTCTACCTCGACAAGCCCCTGTGCGGCAGCGTCGAGGCCGCCGACGCCATCGTCGAGGCGATGGACAAAGCCGGGGTCGTCAACCAGATGTACTGTACCGTCCATTCCGGTTGGGTCCAACGCGCCAAACACGCCATAGACAGCGGCGCGTTGGGTACCCTCCGCGCCATCCACTGCGAGGAGCTCTTCGCCAAGGGCCCGCCCGGAACCGCGCCTGGCGATGTCGTGAGACAGGAGAAGGAGCGCCACACCGATTTCACGTTCCCCGAATCCAAGCGCGAGATGTTCGACGTAGGCGTCTACCCCCTGACTGCCATCCACTGGCTCACGGGACGCAAGGCCGAGTCCGTCACCGCCCTCACCGGCAACTACTTCTTTGCCGAGCACGTCGAAAACGACACCGAGGACTTTGGCGCCATCTCCATGCAGCTTGAAGGCGGGGTCTCCGCTTCGATCATCTCCGGACGGTTCGGCTACATGAGCCATCCGGGCGGGGGCGTTCAGCGCATCGTCCTCGTGGGCGACAGGGCCACAGCGACCTTCGACGCCAGCCGCCCGCGCGTCGAGGTCTACAACACCGACCCCAGCTTCATGCAGCCGGAACGCGACGAATTCGACCCCATGAGGATGTGGGGCTCCACCGACGAGCGAGTGCCGATGATGCCCCGCAACCGCTGGCGACGCCTCGACGGTGGCCGTGACGTGATGATTGACGACATTGCCGCCTTCATCGACTGTATCGAAAACGACGACCGACCCCTGATCACCGCCCGCGAGGCCGCCCAGCCCGTCGAGATACTCATGGCCGCATTCATGTCCGCCGCCCGAAACGAGGAAGTGCAACTCCCGATTCCCCGAATCCTGACCTAGTGAAGATACCCGCAGGCGCCTGCTAATTCTTCACCCAGAACCCAACAACCCGGAGTCCATCCATGACCGAACCCTACGAACTCACCATCGCCCAGGCTGCAGCCGAGATACGAGCCGGCAGCCTCTCGCCCGTCGACCTGATGGACTCGCTCCTTGAGCGCAGTCGCAGCCTCGACCCGCAGCTCAATGTCTGGGTGAACCTTGACGAAGACGCCGCGCGCGATGCCGCTGCCGAGAGCGCACGACAATTGGCCGACGGCGAGGACATAGGTCCCCTGCACGGCATCCCCTTCGGCGTCAAGGACATCTACTACACTCAGGGCGTCGAGACGACCGGGTGCTCCAAGGTCTACGCCGGATTCGTCCCTGACTACGACTGCACCGCCGTGTCTCTGCTCAAGCAGGCGGGCGGCATCATGTTCGGAAAGACCGTCACCACAGAGTTCGCCATGTTCGAGCCTCCGCCCACCAGGAACCCATGGAACTTCGACCGCACGCCCGGCGGTTCCAGCAGCGGCTCCGCCGCCGGCAACGCCGCGCGGATGTTCCCCATGGCCCTCGGATCGCAGACCGCCGGCTCCGTCCTGCGCCCCGCCGCCTACACGGGCGTCGTCGGCATCAAGCCAACGCTCGGACTCGTCAGCCGCTACGGCGTCATGCCCGTCGCGTGGTCGCTCGATACCATGGGCTGGTTCTCCCGCACGGTCGAGGACGCCGCCATCGTCCTCGGCATCCTAGCGCAGCACGACCCGAACGACGACATCTCGCTCTCAACGCCCACGACCGACTACACGGCCTCCCTGGATGGCGTGAGACCCCCGAAGATCGGTTACATGCACCAGTACTTCGTCGAAGAGGCCGAGCCTGAGATGCAGGACCACGTCGACCACGTGGTGGCCAAGCTCATGCAGGAAGGCGCGTTCGTCGAGGAGGTGCGCATCCCCATCGATCTGCACGACGGACGCGAGGCGCACGGCGTCGTCCAGAACTCCGAGGCCGCAGACTCGCACGAGGCAGATTTCGCCGCCCACGCCGACGATTACATGCCCTCCACGCGGGGCGTCATCGAGAACGGCATGGCGACTCCGGCCACCAAGTACATACAGGCCCAAACCCTCCGACGAGACCTCCAACGCGAGCTTCTCCAAGCCGTCGAGCCCTACGACGCGATCCTGACGCCCGCGACCCTCGCGCCCGCACCAGACACGTCAACCACCGGCAACCCCCACTGCCAGTGGCTATGGACGACCGTTGGCTTCCCCGCCATATCCATACCCTCCGGCCTCAGCGAGGACGGACTCCCACTCGGCATCCAGCTGGCCTCCGCCCCCCTCGACGAAGCAACCATCCTCTCCGTCGCCGCTTGGTGCGAGCAAGTGCTCGACGTGCAACTCACCCCGCCGATGTGACCGCCCCCATGATCGTCGACTCCCACGCGCACGTCTTCCCGCCGATGGGCGGCCCCTCCGGCCACCCGTCCGCAAAGGAGCACCTGCGCTACGTCCAGCACACCATCATGACGCACCATCAGCCCGTGCGCCGCGTCTCCGACAACGTCGCCGTCACCCAACAGACGCTCTTCGACGGCGAGGACACGGCGCTGGACGCCATGTACGACGTCGACTTTCGCGGCGGAGGATACGGCAAGCTCGCATGGACATCCGGCGGGGTTGACTACCTCAAGCAGTACCTCCCGCCCTCCATGCGCGACCTCGAGTCCACGCCGGAATACATCATCGCCCAGATGGACTACGCGGGCGTCGACCGAGCCGTCATACAGAGCGGACATCTCTACGGTCGTCTGAACGAGTACATCGCGGAGGCCGTCAGGCAGTACCCCGACAGGTTCTGGGGACTCGCGCTTGTGGACGAATGGAACATCGACGACCCTTCCGAAGCCCAGTCGCTCAATGCGTCAATCAACGAGCTTGGCCTCCAAGCCCTCTGGTTCAACACCGGATCATTCGAGATGCACCGGCGCGACACGCCCGTCGACGATCCCGTCTTCTCCCCGTTCTGGGAGCGCGTCCGCGCGCTCGGTATCCCCGTCTTCTGGAACGTGACGACCTCTGTGCCCGGCCAGGACGCCTATCTCGCCCAACTCGCTGCCTTCAAGCGCTGGCTCAACATCTACCCCGACATCCCCTGCGTCCTGACACACGGCATCACCGTCGCGCGGTTCATGGAAGACGGCGTTGCAAAAATCCCGGAGGCCGCGTGGGAGGCTATCGACACCCCCAACGTCATATCCGAGCTCCTCTTCCCCATCTTCCAGGGCGCCGTCTTCGACTACCCCTTCCGCGAGGTACGGCCCATCATCCGCGAATACTACGAACGCCTAGGCTCCAAACGCCTTTGCTGGGGTTCCGACCTGCCCAACGTCGAGCGCCACGCCACCTACCGCCAGTCCCTCGCCTACCTGCGCGACTACTGCGATTTCATCCCCCAACACGACATGGACGCCATCCTCGGCGGAAACATCGCTACCCTCTTCGGAGCTTGACGCCGCCCACCGAATTCAGAGGGAGTCACACGGGTCCCTAGAACGCGTCCTCGGCGGCGGCGATGGCCTCGAGGTCGGCGCGGCTATACGAACCCATACTTCTGAAGTCGAACTCGGTGTAGTTCTTCACCCACCGCATTCCAATCCTGCCCGCCTTGCCATACCGCACCTCAGCGGCATCGTAGAGGCGCTGGTGCGTTTCGTTGCCCTCCTCAACCTCCTCTTTCAGGAGGCGAAGGATGTCGTCCACCTCGTCGAGGAAGATTTGCTTGACGAGGGCGAAGTCGTGGACTGCGCCGGTCTCCGTGTCTGCGGCGGCGTGGATGATGCGCTGGGCGATCTGGGCGGCGGACATACGTCCGGTCGCGAGGTCTTCCATGAGGGGGCCGTGTACGCCCGGCTTGCCGGCGAGACTGTCGATGCCCTTTGCGCCGCGTCCGTTCAGCCAGCCCTCGATGTACTCGATTACCATGCGAACGTTGCGGCGCGTCCCCTCAACGGTGATCGGGCCTTCCGGCACCTCGATGCGGATGGGGAAGTTGTCGGGGTCGTGCGCCTCGGCGGGCGGTTCCCAACCAGTGGCGCGGAGTTTTTTAAAGGGGTCTGCTGCGGTCTTCATGTGGAAGATGTGGGCGACCCATCCTCGCAGGAAGCCCTGGTTCGCCTCCCACTCCTTGTCGGCAGTGATCGAGACGGCGGCGGCGGCGTTGACCTCGTCGTCGCGTGAGGGTAGGGCGGTTGCCATGCCGCCGATGGGTACGGCGCCGTGCTTCAGGCAGATCGCGACGAGCCGTCGGAAGATGGTCGAGAGGAACGGTGTCGTCTTGATGTCCACGCCGAAGCGGTCGGGCCACACCTGCGCGGGGTCGGCCATGATGTACTCGAAGATACTTGCCTTAAAGTCCCAGCGGGCGGCGTTCAGCCCAGCGGCGTACGGGCCTAGCGCGTGGAGCATTTCCTCCATCTGGTAGGCGGCAGGCAGCGACTCAACGAGCGGTATTCCTCGAATCACGCCCTCGTCGCCGATTCCGAGGTACTCCTTGCTGAAGTCGAAGAAGTCGCGCCAGAAGCCCGCTTCCTCGGCGGATTCCATCTTGGGCAGGTAGAAGTATAGTCCCTGTCCTCGCGCCATCTGCGCACGTCCGCAGTGGAAAACCGTCAGGGCCGTGCCGAGTATCGCGGCGGAGACGGGCATCCCGTCGATGGTCATCTCGGGCTCGTCGAGGTGCAGCCCTCGCTCGCGGTGCATGAAGAACGGTAGCTCGCCGTCCTGGATGGTGTAGTGGCGGCCCCTCACCTCGTCGACGTACTCCAGCGTACGGTCGACCGCACCCAGACGGTTGCGGGCGGCGGTTACGGTGTCGACCAGGCGGTGCCCTGCCGCGTCTTCGTCGTCGTCCAGGTCGCCGACGGCGCGCTCGCCCTCAGGGCCGGGATTGAGCGCGTTGATGAACATGTTAGTCACCGACGCGGGTCCTGTGATCTCGATGCCGGGGCGTCGGAGGTCCTCCGGGACGGGAGGGACGCTCCATTCTGCTGTGTTGATCTCCGAGACTGGCAGGTGCGCTGGCAATACGCCGTCTTCCAGGGCTCGACGGAGCACCTCCGCCCTCTTGGCCCGCAGATCGTGGACGCGGCCTACGAATTTGTCGTGCGCCGCGACGAAGTACTCCAAGAACTCGGTAGTGAATACCTCATCGGCCCCTTCGACGTTCGCGTATGTGACTCGCTCGCTCGTTTCGGACACGTTCTCCTCCAGCTGGTGGGTCTTGGAATCAGGCAGACATGGTACCACAGGGGTAAGGCGGGGCTGTCGGCGTTGGAGGGTTCGCTGGCGAATTGACCTTGCATTACGCATGTGCCACAATCCCCGTATACGTCAGCGTAGTGTCACGAAGTGCGATGAGATTGTAGGAGGAGAGCATGTCGACTACCGAAATCTCCCAGATGGCACACTTGATGCGGCGGGCCGGAATGGGCGCGACGCGGGATGAGTTAGA
>JAPPDQ010000533.1 GCA_028875495.1 Chloroflexota bacterium | reverse complement strand
CTGTGGCAGGCGAGAAGAGATATCCTGACGCGGGCACTGGCGCGCCTTCAGATTTCGAACCCGCCCGTCGTGGAAGGTATGGCAGACCGCTACGCGACCAAGAGGGATGAGAAGCTAAAGCCCTTTCCGGGAGCCATCGACACCCTCCGACGGTTGAAAGCGGCGGGCATCAGAATGGGTCTCCTGACAAACGGCAGCTCCGAGTCACAGCAGGGGAAGGTCGACAAACACGGACTTGCCGAGTTCTTCGACCACATTCAGATCGAAGGTGAGTTCGGAATAGGAAAGCCCGACGAGCGAGCGTTCCGTAACGCCCTCGATGCCCTGGGTGTGAGTCCCGCCGAGGTTTGGATGATCGGAGACAACCTCGATTTCGATGTCCACGCCGCCCAGCAACTCGCCATCTACGCCGTATGGGTCGACGCTCCAGGAAACGGCCTTCCGGCCGGAACAACCGTCAGCCCCGACAGGATCATCAGGTCGCTCTCGGAACTGATCGCAGACGACACGGATTAAACCCCCCTCTCCCATCGTGGGAGAGAGCCTGCCCCGTACTCGATACGGGGGCTGGAGTGAGGGTATGAAGCTGCTGCAATTCCACCCCAACTAGAACCGTATCCCGCTCGTAGCCCTGAACTCCGCCACCGCGTCACGTATTCTCTTGTAACCCTCGTAGTCCGTAACGACGTCCTGCGGACGTTCGACGCTTCGCGCGAGGAAGCCCGGTTCGCGCACCGACTTTACTGGTCTGCTGCCGTCCTGGTACCGGATGTCTATGCTCCAGCGAATGGCATTCGTCCGGTTTGGCGGTGAGACATGCGGTACGTGCTGGTGCATGAGGAGGGCGTCTCCCACCTCCATCGGCACGACGAGCGGCTCGAGATCGTTCAGCTCAGCCACGTAGGTGTTCGGCTCCCACTGTTCCTCGTAGGGTGGCGTGTGCAGGTGTCCGCCGGGAAGCACGTGGAGGCAGCCGTTCTGCTCGTCAACGGGCACCAGCGGAACCCAGAAGTTCGGCTCCGGCATCTTGGGCGCCGCGACGATGCGTGATATGAACTTCCCACCCGTCTTTGAGGCATTGCGATCAAGCCCATACTGCTGCTGGACGTAGGTGACCCTCTGCGTCGCATATTCCGTGTCCTCGTGCCATCGGAAGTCGGCCACGCCGAAGTTCGGGAGCTTCGGGCGTAGACGATGACGCCCCTGGCAGTGCACCTCCGGCCCGACGATGTCCTCCACGATGTCGAGAAACGCCGGATGGCTCAACAGCCTGAACACCTCAGGCCCTAGGAACTTCGAGTCCACCATCTCTCTATACGCCTGCTCCGCGTCTTCGACGATCCGCATGAACCGCGTCTCGAAGCCCTCGTCCGCATAGAGTGAGTCGGTCAGCCCATCCGCGTGATAAGCCTTCGCGATCCGGTCGATTTCGGTGTCCAACTCGTCGATCAGTGGTTGCAGTTCGCTTGGATCGAACAGGCCCTTCAGTAGCACGTACCCCAGTTCGTCGTATTGCTGCTTCTGTTCAGAGGTAAGTCCTGGCATATTCTGCTCCTGAGTAGGAAACGTCCGTCGCTGTTTCTGGGCCGATGCACGATGGGCGGGCTAACGACACCATGCTTTCCGAAACAGGGATGGAAGTCAACCCTCGTGGAGGCAACTGCGAGGTACAAGCGACCGCCGTTACCTCAAGCGGGCAGGGGACTAGAGGTTAACCGTCTCAGGCACGTCGTCGAGGCCGAAATACTCGTGCTCGACGTGGTCGGGGTACACCTTCACGATGCGTAGGCCGGAGGGGTCTATGCCCAGGGGATAGCCGACTGCCCCGGATGCAACGACGTTGAGCGGCCCGTACTCGGCGTAGGCGTTCTTGTGCCAGTGGCCGGCGAATGAGTATGTCGCGCCGTACTCTATCAAAAGTTCGACGATCTGCTCGCGCCGCTCTCTGGGGACGTTCAGCATGTGGTCTGCCTCGTCGAGGAAAGCCACGAACAGCGGATGGTGCGTAAACAGCATGATGTGGTCGGCGTTCGCCTCACGCGCCTTGGCCAGGTCGCTCTCCAGGAAGTCGACAATGCCTTCCCACTCCCCAGGAGCGCCGGACGAGTCCACACACACGGAGCTGTTGATGACCACGAAGTGACTGCCCCCGTGATCGAAGGAGTAATTGTCCGGGCCGTAGCGCGACTTGTATACGGCGATGCTCTCCGGGGTGGGCGGGACTCCCACATCGTGGTTGCCCGACACCCAGCGCATGGGAATGTCGTCATCCAGCAATTCCGTCAGACGAAGCAGCGTCTCGTGCTGCTCGTCGTCAGTCTTATCCTGCACGAGGTCGCCGCACGTAATCGCGAACGCCGGACGGAGCCGGTTGATCGCCTCGATTGTCTGTGTATACCGCCGAGCTTCCTCGCTCATGTCGGTGACTTCGGTCGGGAAGATCCGCAGGCCCTTGCGCCACCAGCGTCTGAGTTCCTCGGGGTTCCGCCCGTTGAACGATTTGAACATTCCAAACTGAGGGTCGGCCAATACTACGAAGAAGAAGCTCATGCGACTAGCACTGGTTCCTTCGGCATTTGATAGCTAAATCGACAGACGAATATCCCCTCTCCCGTTGTGGGAGAGGGCTAGGGTGAGGGTATTTCTTCGAATAATCAAAACCCATGGGGAATCACCTCTAGTCCCAGCCGAAGACCTTGTTCGTGCCGGCGAGAGGAATGCGTGCCATCGCCGACGCCTCTAGGGAAAGGGCGACCATGTCCTCCGGTTCGAGGCTGCGAACGTCGCTCTTGCCGAGCGAGCGTGTCAGAAGCGCCGCCTCCATCGTCATCGAGTTGAGGAAATTGGCTACCCTCTCCGCACCCTCGTCCGGGTCGAGCCTCGCTTCTAGTATGGGGTCCTGCGTGGCGATGCCTACGGGACACTTGCCGGTCTGGCAGTGGTGGCAGTCACCCGCCGGGACCCCAACCTCTCTCTCGAAGTCCGCCTCAGGAATGTCGCGGTTGCAGTTGAGCGCGATCAGAGCCCCGATTCCGATGGCGACTGCGTCGGCCCCGAGCGCAAGAGACTTGGCCATGTCCGCTCCGCTGCGGATGCCGCCCGATGCCACGAGGCTGACTTCTCCGTACAACCCCATCTCCCTCAGGGCCTCGCGGGCCATGACGATAGCAGGTACGGTCGGAATTCCGCTGTGATCGAGCAGCGCCTCGCCTGACGCGCCGGTCCCGGCCACCATGCTGTCGACGACGATGATGTCAGCGCCCGCCTTCGCCGCGAGCTTCACGTCGTCTGACACGCGGCACGCGCCGAGCTTCACGCTTACGGGAACTCGCCCGTCTGTAGCCTCGCGTATCTGCTCGATCTTGACTGCGAGGTCGTCCGGGCCGAGCCAGTCCGGATGACGCGCCGGGCTCCGCTGGTCGATTCCTGACGGCAGGTCGCGGCTCTCGGCTATGTGATCGAGTACCTTGACGCCCATCAGCATCCCGCCCGTGCCCGGCTTTGCGCCCTGTCCGACAACGATCTCCACCGCCTGCGCGCCGACCAGATGGTGCGGATTGAATCCATACCTGCTCGGCAGCACCTGGTAGATGAGCTTTTCTGAAGCTTCACGCTCCGCTTGGAGCATTCCTCCGTCACCCGTGCAGCTCGCCGTGCCAACCATGGTCGCGGCCGTGCCCAGCGCCTGTTTGGCGTGTCCCGATAGCGCTCCGTAGCTCATCCCGGTGATGTAGACCGGAGTCTCGATGACCAGCGGCTCGCTCGCATACCGCCCGCCGAGCTCCACCTGCGTGTTGCACTTCTCCTTGTAGCCTTCGAGCGGGAACCGCGTCAGGCCTGTGGAGAGGAACGAGAGATCATCGAAATGGGTGACCTTCTGAAAGGTGCTGAACCCGCGAATCCGGTAGCGTCCGATATCCGCCTTCGCGTGGATGTCGTCGATGATGTGTCTGGCCCAAATCTGGCTGGTTGACTGTACCATGTTAGCCCTCAGCCCCAGCGGCTCCACGTGGGAGACGTTTGGGGGAAGTTACACCGCCGACATCTCCAGACGTTCGAGCGTGTCGAAATGATAGAGCTTCTTCTCGGAAACGATCTTACGAAAGCGTGGCTTTTCCTGGATGCCGTTCTGTTCTAGTAGGCCCCACAGCTCGATCAATTCTCCCTCGGAGAGCGGTTCCACCATCGCGTCCGTTCCGAGTGAACCAATCTCGCCTCCGACGTAGATGACCCCCTCGTACATCGAGTCGCCCACCGCTTCGCCGACATCGCCGCAAACGACGATGCGCCCCTTCTGCATCATGAATCCCGTCAGAAATCCGGCGTTTCCGCCGATGAGAAGGGTGCCACCCTTCATGGATATTCCGGCGCGAGCGCCCGCGTTCCGTCCCACGACGATCTCTCCGCCCCTCATGGTCGCTGCGACCGATGCGCCTGCGTCCTTGGTGACGGTTATCTTGCCGCTCATCAGGTTCTCACCGAGCGCCCAGCCCGCGTTGCCGTCGATGTGTACTTCGGGGCCGTCCATCAGAGATGCGCCGTAGTACCCGACGCTACCCTCTATCGTGATCGTGCAGGGCTGCAAAACGCCCACCGCTATGTTGTGGCGCGCTTGGGGATTAAGTACCGTGATCTCGTCCGCCGAGTCGGCAGCGTCCTTGATCTTGCGGTTTATCTCGGTGGTCGAAAGGTCCTTCGCGTCTATACGGACCAAGTCAGAACCTCGTTCTCCTGCGGCTCAACCCGGTCAAGCTCCTCGTCCGTGAACACGCTCCGCAACGCGATCTCCTCGGACGCGACGGCAACCACGTCATCGGTCTGCATTGTCACCAGCGGCTTGGCCGCCCAGCGGTCCTTCGCCACGCCCATGCCGTTCTTAGTCGAGACCAAGTACGTGAAGGTGCCGTCCAGATCGTCGAGCGACTGCGTGAGCACCGACTCGAGCGAATCGCCCTCCGCCAGCTTGTCGGCGAGGTAGACCGCTATCAGTTCCGAGTCGTTCTCGGTCAGGAAGCGGTGTCCCATCGACTGGTAGTGCCGCTTGAGCTTGTGGTAGTTCGTAAGCTGTCCGTTGTGTACGACCGTAACGTCGGTGAAGGGGTATGCCCAGAATGGATGCGAGTGGGTGATGTCCACCTTGCTCTCGGTCGCCATGCGGACGTGTCCTATCCCGTGCGTCCCCCGCATCGAGCCTATGTGGTGGGCCCGGTCCATATCACTGGCGACCCCAACGTCCTTCACGACCTCCGACGCTTCTCCGATGCTGTGGATCACAACACCATCCACTCTCATCAGCGTCTCGGCCAGACGGGAGACTTCACCCTCGTAGTTGACCGTCAGCCGGAAGAATCCACCCCACGAGCGGGTCGTAACGACGACGCCTCCGGCTCTGCCGATTGCTTCCTCGACCCTCGCCAGTACGAGGTTGGCCGCGTCGGTGTCCTCCGTCCAAAGCCGAACGATAAGGTCCTCATCGATCTGCTCCCCAACGACGGTGAACCCGGTCGAGTCGCGCCCGCGATGGGCCAGCGCGTCGAGCATCTTGACGAGGTCGCTGCCAACGTCCGCGACCCCGTTCCGCCCGCTGTTCATGTACATGATGCCGCTAATGCCGCACATACACCCCCCGGAAGCGGTCGTTCCCGTATGCGGGAGACCACGACACAAACTATAGCATCGGCAGGGGTACCTAACAAGATATAGGTAACTGTTCAGTCTTGGTGAGACGAACACCCCCGCCCCTGTGGATACCCGCCCCGTATCGGGGTACGGGGTGACGTTCTTTCGCGGGTATGATGGTGATTCGCTTACCTGAGGGCCTCTCACGGACTCTGAACGGTTACGGCTGTTGCGCAGGGGGTCTGATTAACCGGACTTTTCCGGGCATTTTCGGACATTCCTTTCTCCGGAACGTGTTTTCCCGTTAGCCGTAAGGGTCAACGTTTAGCATCGGACGCATGGTCCTTTTCGTCGAATTCGAGGCAATAGCAAGAATTGTCAACATCTAGGCTCCGCCGCGCCCGCCGCCCAGGCGTCTCATGCAGGTGCATATATTAGCACGTTAGTTCCACAGTCACCAATAGAGCACACTAACTGAGACTGTTCAGAGTCGGTGAGGGGAACGTCGCTCTCCTGAGGATTCCCGCGTAGAGCTTGCCCGTACTCCGATACGGGGCCGGAATCCAGAAAGTGCAGTCGAGCGGGAATTCGGGTGCATACCGGTTGATCGGTATGAGAAGGGTAGGGTGCAGAAATTCGTTACGGTGTCTGGGAACGTGCGTCTGACTCCGCCGCCTCGCCAATCAGCTTACCCAGATCGCGGCTGAACTGACCCTTGGTCAGCACCAGGTCGCATCCGACTTCCTCTGCCCTCTGCAACATCGTCGTATTCGTGTGGCCCCCATACCCGACGACTTGAGGCCGTGCATCGCCACTCGCCAGCACCGCTCTCACCGCGTCCGTCCAGAATTCGGTGTCTGCCTCAAGATCGACGAGAACGAGAACGGTCTGACCCTCCGCCATTTCCTCATTCAGCCGGTCTACCGTCATGACCTGCCGGGTCTCGCAGCCGCTGGGCGCCGCCATGTTCTGAACGCGAGGCAAAAAGAAAAGATTGGTCGCCACGACAAGGATTTTTTTCAATGGCTTATCAACCCCCGCTCGCCGTTCCGTCGTATCACGTCGATTGCCCCCTTGATTCCGTGCGGACTGCCAAACACCGCCGACCCCGCCACGAGCATTCGTGCCCCCGCGCGAACGACCCGTTCCGCCGTGTCGGGTCCAATGCCACCATCCACCTGCAGTTCAGCCTTGAGGCCCCTTTCGTCCAGCATTCCTCGCACCTGCGCGATCTTTTCGACCGACGACTCGATGAACGACTGTCCACCGAATCCCGGATTCACCGACATCACGAGCACGAGATCGAGTTCGGGCAAAACCTCTTCCACCGCCGCCACAGGCGTAGCAGGATTCAGGGCGACTCCGGCGAGAATGCCCGCCTCCTTGATCTGGTGTACGACCCGATGGAGGGGACGCGCGGCTTCGACGTGAACGGTTATCAGGTCGGCCTTTGCCTCGGCCAGCGCCGGGATGTATCGCTCCGGGTTCTCGACCATCATATGCACATCGAAGTGAGCGTCCGTCTGCTGTCGGAGAGCGTTGATGATCGGAGGCCCAAACGTCAGGTTCGGCACGAAATGTCCGTCCATCATGTCGAGATGGATGGAGTTCGCGCCGCCTTCCACGGCCTCCAAGACCTGCTCGCCAAGCCGAGCGAAATCTGCCGACAATACCGAAGGCGCGATCCTGATACGCTCAGGCACTATCGCTCTCCAACTCCGCCTTCGCGGCCTCTATCGCCGCCTCGACTCTGTTCGGCGCTGTGCCGCCAAAGACGTCACGCGCACGAATGGATGAATCCACGGTGATTGACAGCACGTCTTCATCGAAATGGTCAGAGAACCGGCGATAAGTGTCAAGGTCAAGCTCGTCCAAACGCTTGCCCGTATGCAACGCATACTTCGACAGCCGCGCGACGGTCCCATGAGCCTCGCGGAATGGCAGCCCCTTCGCGACGAGGTAATCTGCCACGTCCGTTGCCAGCGCATAACTATTCAGCGCGGCGATCCGCATCCTGTCGGCCTGCACTTCCATCGTCGAGACCATGCCCGCTGCCACTTGCAGCGTCGGGATGAGCGTGTCGACCGTGTCGAACAACCCCTCCTTGTCCTCCTGCATGTCCCGGTTGTACGTCAGGGGCAGTCCCTTCAACGTCGTTAGAAGCCCAACGAGATTCCCATAAACCCGACCCGTCTTGCCACGAGCAATCTCCGCGAAGTCGGGGTTGCGTTTCTGCGGCATGATGCTGCTCCCCGTCGTGTACATGTCGTCGAGTCGTACGAACCCGAACTCATCCGACGACCACAGTACCAGCTCTTCCGACAGCCGGGAGAGGTGCATCGCACAGGTCGCTGCGGCGGAGTGAAAGTCCAGCAGAAAGTCCCTGTCCGAGACGGCGTCCATGCTGTTGGCGCTGACCTTCCCAAACCCGAGTTCCCTCGCCACCGATTCGCGGTCGATGGGGTAGGGGACACCCGCCATCGCGCCACTCCCCAGCGGCATGGCATCGGCCGACTCTCTCGCCTGCCGCATCCTTTCGGCGTCCCGACTAAACATCTCGAAATACGCCAGCATGTGGTGGGCGAACAGAACCGGCTGTGCCCGCTGCACGTGCGTGTAGCCGGGCATTGCCACATCACGGTTTGCTGATGCCTTTTCAACGAACACGGCCCGCAAGTCAAGAATAGCCCGAAGCGCTTCGTCGATGACCTCCTTGACATAGAGCCGCACGTCGGTGGCGACCTGGTCATTCCGGGAGCGCGCCGTGTGGAGCTTGCCTGCCACATCGCCGACCGTCTCGAACAGCCGCCGCTCGATATTCATGTGGACGTCTTCGAGCTCTTCGCGCCAGGGAAAAGACTCCGCCTCTATCTCCTCGCGTATCCCTTCGAGTCCTGCGACGAGACTTTCAGCTTCGTCGTCGGCAATGATCCCCTGGCGGGCCAGCATCCGGGCGTGTGCGACCGATCCGGCAATGTCTTGACGGTACAGCCGCCGGTCGTAGTGCAGGGAGACCGTATAGCGTGAATGCGTGTCCATGGGAATGAGGGTCCCGGTCTATGCGGGACGCTTTGGGACGAGGAATCGCCTGCGAAGCGTCAGCACCAGTTCGCCGCGCTGGTTGTGACCGCGGCTCTCCATGTAGACGATTCCACGGTCGGACTTGCTCCGAGACTCGCGCACTTCGAGTATCTCGCTCTCGGCGTAAATCGTGTCCCCGTGGAACACGGGAGCCTCATGCCGAATGCGCTCATACTCGAGGTTCGCTATCGCCTTCCCCGACGTATCGGGCACGCTCATCCCCACCACGAGGCTGAGCACCAGCGGCCCTACCACGAGAATCTTGCCGTGCTGATGACGGCTCATGTACTCCTCGTCGATGTGGAGCGGGTTGGTGTTCATCGTCAGCAGCGTGAAGATGTGATTGTCGGCTTCGGTGATCGTCTTTCCCGGCCAGTGCTTGTACACATCGCCCGGGGAAAAATCCTCGAAGTAGTGGCCATATCTGTCTCTAGCGTCGTGAATCACCGGAACATCTCCCACGTTTACGGATCATGTTGAAAATACACCACCGAAAGCAGGGCCTTTAGTATACACAAGGGCCTTTTCACCCTTCGACGTTTTCGAAGGTCAAGGTTGCTCCGTTTTGCTTACAGCCTCGACGGATAGGACGAGTACTCGACGATGATCTCCACGTCATGAACCGTCACACCGCCTTCCATGTTCTCAGGCCTCGCGTCGAGCGACATGCTCAACGTGTTCCATCCCTTACGCGGACGCGCGCCATGCAGGTAGAACTCCAGCTGCTGCGCCGCGTAGGGTCCAAACGGGTGGCCGTAGTCGCGGGACATCGGCTCGTCGGCCAGCGAGGTTCCATTTATCGAGACCGACAACGTGTCGTGAGTCATCAGGTTGTCGACCTTCATCCGCAGCACGACGCTCTTGATCCTGTCTGTTTTCCCCTCGATATCGTCCGACACATAGAAGGGAATGTCGTACTTCGTGTCGGGATCGGCCTCGGAAATCTCCACCGGCGCCGCTTGGTCGTACTCCATGTCCGCCGCTTGAGCATTGCGTTCCGCCAGGAAGTAGCGCTTCGTTTTCTCCACCATCAGGTCGGGATCGCCCATGTCGGTCAGGTACCGTCGCACCCCGTCGCCGTGCGGCCAGTCGCCGAAGAACGTGTACAGCCCGTCCGCTCCCCGGTCCCACATGTTCATAGCCCCCGCCCGCATGTGCTCCGACGAAGCGAAAACGCGCTCCGGCGCTCCGCTGCCCTCGTCCATCAGATGCGGTTGGAGCATACCGTACACCGAGGTGCCGGTGCCCTCTGCCGCCTCGAGCACCCAGTCGATAGGCATGTGTTGATCGAGAATGAAGTACGTGTACATCATGGGAACGAGGTAGTCCACGGAGCCGTCCTCGATCCACTTCCGCACGTCGTAGCCGGCCCGCCGGTTCATGGCCTCGGTAGGATAGATTCGTGCTCCTACTACACCGCGACCGCCTGGCCGGTTGTGCACCGTTTGGGCCACGGAACCGACGAAATCCGTGATCGTAGACGTGTGCTCGTCTACATCCTCCTCGCGCAGGGCAGGTGGCCCACCGCCCGGAGGACACGAGAAGTCCATCTCGATGCCCTCGGTAGCGTAGTCGTGCGCAAGCTCCTTGAGCACGGCGAACTTCGCGTCCCTGATCTCCTCGTTGACGTACCCACGCCCTTCCGGCACCAACTGCGACCGGTCAACGCCAAGGTAGTTGGTCATCCGCACACTGGCGATGAAGTCCATGCCCTTGTCGTGGGCGCGGTCAATCAGCACCGTTAGCTGGTCGAGACCTCGGTCGATCAAGCTCTGCATGTTGTACCAGACGTGGTAATACGCCACGTGGTCGAATGGCTGGATGCCCGATCCGAACCGCTGACCCACCTTGGACGGATAGAACAGGCCGTCGCCCCGCTCCACCATGTAGGCAAAGGTGTCCACGCTGGTGCCGGCCACGTCGTCGATGGGCCGCCACGCGTCCTCCATCGTCATCGGCGGATCGAAGACGAATAGGTAGAAGTGTCGTGCGTCGTTAGCGTAGATGACTCGCTTCTGCTTCATAGGGTAACTCCTTGACTCTGCTTAGCCTTCCGTTTTGAAACGAAGAGCTCGCCTCCTCTTTGATGCCCCTAGTATAGAGCACGTTGGAGATTCCACACAGCTTCCCTGGCCTGAATTGGAGGCGTCTTGACAGTTTGGAACGATCAGACCCCAATATGGGGCCGATGTGAACATAGAAGGCCGATGTAGTATTGACATTCGTCGAAAAGGAAGATACATTGCGCTACATTGTTGTAGTGTGCGTTTACGTTAGGCAACCTATGGAAATCATTAGGAGGGAGCGACGTATGAAAGACAGAATTTGGAAATATAGTCTTGTAGCCGCGTTTGCGGCGGTCGTTCTGGCTGTCGTAGGCATAGCCTGCGCGGCCGAGGAACCGGCGGATCCCCAGCAGCCCGCCGCTGCCAGAGCAGCCGCCCCGGCCGCCGAGGCGGCCTACCCGGCGGGGGAGGTTCCAGAGGCACCGGCACAGGTACAGCAGCAGCCGGCCCCTGCCGCGCCCGCTATGGCACCGCAGCAGCCGGCGCCCGCTCAGGCCGCCGCAGCAGCGGCAGGCACAACGGCGGGCCCTGCGGCACGAACCGGCGAAGACCCGGCGATGGCGATGGAAGAAGGCTACATGTACACGCCGCCGAAGCTGGAGCCGGGCGAATATCCCGCCACACGGTTCTGCGACCACTGCCCGACGCCGACGAAGTTCAACGAATCGCCGACGTCGGCGTCCCTCGCTCGGCAGGGCGCGATCCTTCCTCTCGAGCAGCGCCTTGCTGTTCCTGAGGACGTGCTCATCTACATGCCCGGTGACGAAATCGGGCAGTATGGCGGGCAGATGCGCGCTACCACCAGGGGCAACATCGAGCTCATCGAGGGCATGACGATGATGTCCGGGCTCGGCGGGTCCCCGGACGCTATCTTCAACGTGCCGGTCGGCTTCAAGTCGTTCGAGACCAACGAGGATGCCACGGTGTTCACCGTCAATATACGCCGAGGCATGCGCTGGCACAGCGGTTACCCGTTCACGATGGAGGACGTCCGCTTCGCGCTCGAGGAGCAGATGCTCAACAAGGAGCTCATGCCCGGTCTGCCCGCAGTGCTCAAGTCGCCGATTACCGGCAACGACATGCGGATAAACTTCGTCGACGACTCCACTTTTACGGTCAACTTCGACGACCCCAACTGGAGCTTCGCAGAGTCGAGCGCGGTGAGAGTGTTCGCCGGCATCAAGGGCTGCCCGAGGTGCTTCGTCTCGCCTTCACACGTCCAGAAGCGCTTCCACATCAAGTACAACGCGGCTGAGATACCCGCGCTGTTGGAAGAGTACGATGTGCCTAGCTGGACGAAGCTCATACTCGAAATTCGATGCGTGATCTGCTTCGAGGGCAATCCCTCCGAGGCCATACCGAAAGAGTTCGACATCAATTACATCTACAAGGGTGACCATTACATCCCGTCCCTTGGCGGGTGGTTCATCCAGGAGAATGGAGATGGGCTCATAACCCACGACCGCAACCACTACTACTACGGCGCGGACCCCGAAGGCAACCAGCTTCCGTACGCGGAAGGCTGGCTGAACGTCGTCGCGGGCAGCCGCGAGGTAGCGGTCTTCCGCACGATGAACGGCGAGTCGGACTACACGCGACACGACCTCGCGACCGAGGAGATGCCGCTCTACCTGGCCAACTCCGAGAAGGGTGACTACAGCGTGCTCAAGCACGACCTGACGGACGGCGCCGACTCCACCTTCGTCGTCAACCAGGAGTACGTCGAGGACCCGGAGATCGGCCACCTTTTGCGCACGAAGGACTTCCGTATCGCGCTCTCCCTCGCGTGGGACAGGGACGGAACGAACGAGGCGCTCGCTGCGGGACTCGGCGTACCGCAGAACATGATGCCGCACAGCTCGACCCCGTACTTCGCAGGTGAAGAGTATCGAATCGTCGACACCGAGTACGATCTCGACCGCGCCAAGTCCATCATGGAGAAGATGGGCTACACGGACGGCAACGGTGACGGCTACTACGACAAGAAGGACGGCTCCGGTCCGCTGACCCTCAACTTCCTCTCGTACTGGGTCCACTGGCCGTACGCTAAGTGGGTCGCAAACGACTGGGACAAGCTTGGCATCAAGGTGACAACCAAGGAAGAGTCTCCCTGGAAGTACACGAACGCGATTCCTCCAACCGAGTACTTCGCGTTCTTCGCATCGCCTGAGGGCGGCACGAATCCCTGGTCGAACATGTGGAACCGCGTCGCCCCGACCACCAAGGACGCGCAGGGTCCTGGGATGGGCCAGTACTTCGCGACCCGTGGTGAAGAGGGTATGGCGCCGACCGGCGGCGATCCTAAGTACCAGGACATCTACGGAAACATGGCCCCGGACGGCACCTACCCAGCGGACATCGACAATCAGTTGATCCGCTACCAGGAGATCATCTCCGAGGGTCTCGTCCGAGCGCTGCTCGATCCTTATCGGGTCGAAATCGGCAAGGAGCTCTTCAGGGAGAATGCGCTTGACAAGTACAAGATCGGCGGCCTTGCCTACTCCGGCATCTTCCGCGCCCTGAAGCTCAAGAGGAACAACGTCAGGAACGTTCAGAAGAACTGGATGGGTAGCGGGCCAATCGAGGCCTACTACTTCGAGGACGGCGTCGATAACGTCAACCACCCGGGCAACAGGTCCAAGCGCTACAGCAGCGTAAACTTCCTCGATCCGGGATACTGGGACTAGAAGTGCAGACCACAATCCCTGCTTGACTAAGCGGGGGAAATAACCAAGAGGCCCGGCGGACATCCGCCGGGCCTCTTGGCGTTTAGTCACTGCGATACCAACTCCTCGGGACTATGCCCTAACACTACTCCCCCATCGTCACTCCCGCAAAGGGAGACCTTTGCATAACCCCGGATGGGAGCCCCGAAATCCCTTCCCCCTCGATGGGGGAAGGTTAGGATGGGGGTGAAATTCGCGGCGCTAAGGCAGTATCTGGAGGTTGCGCAAAACTCTCCGAAATCAGGAACCCGAACCCAGTACAGCCCTACAGCTCGTCCTCCTCTTCCTGCTCGTCTGATACCCGACGACCCGGCCCCCTCCCATCGAACGAGATGCGCTTGAACGACTCCGCGTACTTCATTCCCTTCCCCTTCGCGCGTTCTCGCCGCCCTCGCTTCATCGACGCCGTAATCTCCTCGTCGGTGCTGGAGAGCTGGGACGTGTGTGCAAGCAGGGCCTCGATGGACGTATCGATGCTGTCAGTCACGTCTATCCAAATATCCGGTGACGGGTGCCCCATCACCCACACCTCTCTGACGTTGTGAGGCTCCAGCCCTTCCTCGAGCAGTTCGGGGAACGTGAGGTGGTCACGCGCGGTGGGAAAGACCGCCGCCATCGCCGCCTCTCCCGCCGCCATGTGATCGGGATGACCGAAACCGTAGCCGCCGTCGAGATTCCGCATCGGGTACATCGTGATGAGCACGTCCGGCTTGTGCCGCCGGATCTCGGCGGCGATCTGCTTACGGACCTCCAGCGTGGGCTGAAGATAGGCGTCGGGATGGTCGAGGAAGACGACATCCTTCAGACCGAGCACCTTGCCGGCGTCGATCTGCTCTTGCCGTCGGATTCTCGCAAGGTCCTCCGATGTCAGCGATCGGTCACTCGTGCCCTTGCTCCCATCGGTGCAAAGGACATACACCACCTCCCATCCTGCGGCGCACCACTTCGCCACGGTGCCTGAACAGCCGAACTCGGCATCGTCCGGGTGCGCCGTCACCACCATTCCTCGACTGAACTCTTCATTCCACTCTGCCATCGATCACGTCCTCAAAGATTCGGTTTTCTCAAATCCACCACCTCCGTCATTCCCGCGAACGCGGGAATCCATCCCCGGCAAGGTGTTGCGTTATGACCTCGGAAGTAGCTCGTCACCCCGCACGTCCGAATTAGGTGGTCGATTTGGGTTTTGCTGGATGCAGATAATAGAGCCTGTGCGGTGTTGCGGCAACTTGGCCCCCGCCCTATCGTAGGGACAGTGCAAACTCCGTCGATAACAACGCCTCGCTCGCGCTCTGGATGAAGTCCATCACCACCGCAGGATAGACCCCCACGAGCGTCATGCCCACGAACAACACGGCAAGTACCCCAAACGTCAAACGAGGCACTGCCACCACCGCACCATCGTCACCAGGCTCGATGTACATCTGTCGTATGACCATTAGGTAGTAGTACAGCGACACCAAGCTCATCAGAATAGCCAGCCCCGCCAGCCACAGAAGGCCCTGCGAGGCGGTCGCCGTGAACAGATAGAACTTGCTGGTGAATCCGGCGAAGATGGGTAGTCCTGCAAGCGAGAACAGCGCAGCGGCCATCACCATCGCCATGCCAGGCGACCTTCGGCTCAAGCCCGAGAACGAGGAGATCGACTCATCACCGGATCCTGAGCAAACCGTACTGACGACTAGGAACGCAGCCATGTTCGTCACCCCGTACGCGACCAGATGCAGCATGATCGCATTCGTGACCAGGTGCGAGCGGTCGAGCGCCAATTCGCCGTTCGATCCGACTGCCGCCAGGGCTGCGATCCCCATGAGCAGATATCCCGCGTGTCCGATGCTCGAATACGCCAGCAGCCGCTTGATGTTGCTCTGTGCGATGGCGATGAGGTTGCCGAATACCATCGTCACCGCCGCGAGGACGACGATGATGAGTCGCCACTCCTCCGCCGCGGGAATGAACCCCTCCGCGAACAGCCTGATGATCAGCGCGAACGCCGCCGCTTTGGAGCCCACCGCAAGGTAGGCCGTTATCGGCGTCGGCGCGCCCTCGTACACATCGGGAGCCCACATGTGGAACGGCACCGCCGCAACCTTGAATCCCAGACCAGCGATGATCAGCACCATTCCTACGAACAGCCCTGGGGATATGTCCCCACCGCTTGCCAGGGTCGCGCTGATGCCCTCGAACGTGGTCGTCCCCAGATGCCCATATACCTGGCTTATGCCGTACAGCAGAAACGCGGACGACAGCGCCCCCAGCAGGATGTATTTCGTCCCCGCTTCATTCGACCGGTCGTTGTAGCGGTCCGCGGCTACCAGCACATACAGACTGAAGCTGAGCAGCTCAAGTGATATATAGGCCGTGAGCAGCTCACCCGACGAGGCGAGGAACATCGCCGCCACGACGGTGAACAACAGAATTCCATAGAACTCGCCTGCGTGGTTCAGTCGTCGTCTCACATACTCGACGCTCGACAAGATAGCGACGATCCCCAGCACGAGGAAGAACCCCTTGAAGAACAGCGCGTAGTCGTCGACGCGGATCACGCCGTCATAGAGAACGGTGTCCCGCCCCCAGAGGAACGGCAAGGTGAAGGCGAGTATGCCGAGCAGTCCCAGCGCCGCCCCATAGCCCAGCCAGTGCTTCCGCTCAGAGGGTGTGAAGAAGTCCGCCGTCAGAACAAGAACCGCCAACACGGCCACGAGCGCTTCCGGCAGCAGGAGCGTGAAGTCGTTGCCCATCTAGCCTGCACCCGTCATGCGCGTTAGCAGTTCCGCCACGTTCGCGTCGATGGCGCTCAGGAACGGG
>JAPPDQ010000465.1 GCA_028875495.1 Chloroflexota bacterium | reverse complement strand
AGGCGGACTTGCTCGCCCCTGTAGCGAATGCCCTTCCCTGTATATACGCTGGGGGGACGGACCTTCCTGATCTCGGCAGCGGTCTGGCCGACCGCCTGCTTGCGGATGCCGGTAATGTGAATCAGATTGTTGCCCTCGACGGCGATGGTGATGCCGTCCTGCGGCTGATAGTCGACCTCGTGACTGAGCATGACGCTGAGCTTGACGCCCTTGCCGCTCTGCTGAACGCGGTAGCCGACGCCGACCAGCTCAAGCGACTTGGCGTACCCCTCGGTGACGCCTGTGACCATATTCGCTATCAGATTCCGCGTGAGGCCGTGCAGGGCCTTGTGTTCCCCGGCATCGGATGGGCGCTCGACGGTGATCGTGCCGTTGTCGGCTTTGATCGCCATGTCGGGGTGGAACGTGTCGGTGAGGGCGCCCTTCGGTCCCTTGATCGTGACCGTAGGTCCGTCGATGGCGACGTTTACGCCCGACGGCACCTGGACAGGCTGTTTTCCTATTCTAGACATTTCTCAATGCTCCCTGTAAGCCCCGTTCTCTCACTACCAGACGTAGCACAGGAGCTCGCCGCCGACGCCTTCGCGCCATGCGCTCTTGCCCGTCATCACGCCCTTCGAGGTCGAGAGGATGGACACTCCCAGTCCTCCGTAGTAGCGAGGAATTTCGCCCTTTTGAACGTAGACCCGAAGGCCGGGGCGGCTAACTCGCTTCAGGCCGGAGATGGCAGGTTCGTCCTTGCCTCGATAGTGCAGATATACTTTGATCTCGCCTTGCGTGGAGACGCCGGAGTTCACCTCGAAGTCCTCGATGAAGCCCTCGTCCTTGAGGATCTGCGCGATGCTGCGCTTCATGTTCGACAGCGGTATCGACACCGAATCGTGCCGCACCATGATTCCGTTACGGATTCGAGTCAGCATATCTGCTATGGGATCGGTGACCGACATTCCTTCTCTCCCTACTTCCCTTTATCCTAGGCAGCCAGCGTGTCCGACTCGGCACGAGCGAAGGGCATTCCCAACAGCTCGAGCAGCCGGAACCCCTCTCGGTCGGAGACCGCCGTTGTGGTAATGACTACTTGAAGCCCGCGCAGACGGTCGATGGAGTCGTAGTCGATCTCGGGGAAGATCACCTGCTCTCTGATGCCGACCGCGTAGTTGCCGCGTCCGTCGAAGGCGTTCCGCGAAAGCCCGCGGAAGTCGCGAATGCGTGGCAGAGACGAGCTTACGAACCTATCGAAGAACTCGTACATTCGCCGACCGCGGAGGGTGACTTTCAGGCCCATCGGCATCCCTTCGCGAATCTTGAATCCTGCAATCGACTTGCGAGCCAGAGTCGTGACCGGCTGCTGGCCGGTGATGGCGACCAGATCGCGCGTCGCAGCCTCGATGGCGTTGCGGTTGTCTATGGCTTCCGCGCCGATGCCTATATTTACGATGATCTTCTCGAGGCGCGGCACCTGCATGGTGCTCGTGTACTCGAACTCCTTGAACAGCTGCGGCGCGATCTCATCACGGAAGGTAACAAGAAGTCGTGGCGGCCCAACCGGAGCTTCCGGCTCCGGGGCCTGTTCCGTCTTCTTGGAGCGCTGCCTTCCGCGGCCCGATCCGCCCCTACCTTGGGAACCGCTCTTCTTCGTAGTCACTCGATTACTTCCTTGGACACTTTGGAGACTCGCGCCTTGGCGCCGTCCGCCAGCTTGGTGTACCCGACTCGCGTGGGCTTATTAGTGTGCGGACAGATGAGGCGCACGTTGGCCACCGGAATCGGCAACTCCTTCTGGACGATCCCCGCCTGTCGAATATTGCCCGTCGCCTTCGTGTGTCTCGAAACGACGTTTATGCCTTCAACGAGCACCTTGTCCTGCTTTGCAAATATCCGCTGTACTTGACCCGTCTTACCCCGGTCTCTTCCCCGGGTAATCAGGACCATATCGTCAACACGCAGCTTCATGTTAGAGCACCTCCGGGGCCAGGGATACGATACGCATGAAGTTCTGTTCCCGAAGCTCGCGGGCTACGGGGCCGAAGATTCTCGTTCCGCGTGGCATCTGGTTCTCGCCAATTATTACTGCGGCGTTCTCGTCGAACCGGATGTGCGAGCCGTCGGGCCGCCGAGTCGGCTTGGCGAGTCTGACGATGACCGCGCGCACGACCTCGCCCTCTCTGACGGGCGAGGCAGGAGCGGCCTCTTTGACAGAGGCGACGATGATATCGCCGAGACCTGCGTACTTACGCCCACTGCCCCCCGGCACGCCTATGCAACTGATGGTCTTTGCGCCGGAGTTGTCCGCAACCTTGACCCTGGAATATATCTGAATCATTGCCGCGGCTTCTCCTCGTCAGCCTTCTCGTCCACGGTTTCACTCTCACCAGTGGCGGAGTCGTCATCGTCGGCGCTCTCCGGCGTTTCGGCGGGCGTCTCTTCGGGCTCGTCCTCAACTTGGGCGGGAGCGTCCTCTTCATTTACGGTCTCTTCGTCCACGCTCTCTGCAGTGGCTTCGGGTTCATCCTCCGATTCGGGGGATTCATCGACCGGAGCTTCCTCGTCGTCCGAGCTCTCAGGGACTTCTTCAACCGCGTCCTCAGGCTGAGGCTCGGGCTCGTCCTCTTCTTGAGAGGGAGCGTCTTCTTCGTCGGAAATCTCCGGCGTCTCTTCTACTTCGTCCTCAGGCTCGGAGGCCTCATCAGCCGGAGCTTCCTCGTCATCGGCGCTCTCAGCCACGGCGTCCTCCGCCTCTTCGGAATCTGCGATCTCGCCATCTTCTTCATCGACTGTGCTAGGTTGATCCTGGGACTCGTCTACCGTCTCCTCCAGAACAGGAGTCTCTTCTTCCTGCGAGACGGCCTCTTCGATGACCGGCACAGGCATGGGCGTCTCGACCTCATCTGCCGGGGTAATATCCGACGGAGGGAGCTCGGCGATCTCCTGACGCTCAACGACGTCAACCAGTCGCCAGCGCTTGGTCTTGGACATTGGACGACTTTCGATGATCGTCACCGTGTCACCGAGCCGGGCCGAGTTATTCTCATCATGGGCCTTGAAGCGGGACCGGCGGCGAATGGACTTCTTATACCGCCGGTGGAAGCTGCGCCATTCCACCTCGACGATGCACGTCTTGTCCATCTTGTCGCCGATAACTCTGCCGACTCTTACTTTGCGTCGTTCGTAGCTCATTGTGTGGCCAGAGCCAGTTCCCTTTCCCTCATGATCGTGTAGATGCGCGCGATGCGTCTGCGCGCCTTGCGAATCGCATGGGCGTCGGAAAGCTGCATCGTCGCCGACCGGAACCGAAGATTCATCAACGCCCGTTGGGAGTTTTCCAACTCATCGGCCAGGTCAGGGTCGCTAAGCCCTCTCAGATCGTCCATTTCCGCCATGTCATTCCCTTTATCCGTCTACTCTAAAATCGTGAGATCGCCTATCGGCCGATCTCGCTCGCGGCTACCACCCGCGTGCCCATCGGCAGCTTGGCCGAGGCCAGCTTCATAGCCACCTTTGCCTCCGCTTCCGGCACTCCGGCCAACTCGAAGATCATTCGCCCCGGCTTGACGACGGCGACCCAGTGGTCGACGGCGCCCTTGCCACTCCCCATGCGGGTCTCGGCGGCTCGCGCCGTAACCGACTTATCCGGGAAGATGCGGATCCACAGCTTGCCCCCACGCCGGGTATAGCGGGTGAGCACACGGCGCGCGGCCTCGATCTGGCGTGACGTCACCCAAGCCGGTTCCGTGGCCTTGAGCCCAACATCGCCGAAGTTCAGGCGGCTCCCCTGAACGGAGATACCTTTCATCCGGCCACGCTGCTTATTTCGATACTTAACTCTCTTCGGTTGGAGCATCGGTCGTTTCCTCTGTCGTTACAGCCTCGGCAGGAGCCGACGGATCGGGCGCCGAAGGGGTCTCTTGTGTTGTGTCAGCCTCGTCCGGAGCCGGCGTTTCGGACTCGGCGGGTCGGATTTCCTGGTCGGCACGAACGGTTACCTGTATCGGGGACATCTCCTCGATATCGATTTGCTGCTGTTTCGGCTTCGGGAGAATCTCACCTTTGAAGATCCAGACCTTGACTCCTATACGGCCAAAGTCCGTCGCCGCCTCGGCGATATCGAAGTCGATATCGGCCCTCAGCGTATGAAGGGGCACGCGCCCTTCCATTGCCTTCTCGGCACGGGCGATGTCCGCACCGGCGAGCCGTCCGGATGCGATTACCTTGATTCCCTGCGCACCCGCCTGCACCGTCCTGTTCATGGCTTGACGGATCGCTCGCCGAAAGGCAATGCGCCTTTCCAACTGATCGGCGATGTTTCGCGCCACCAGGAAGGCATCGAGCTCCGGCTGCCGGATCTCCTGCACGTTCAGGCGGACCCGGCCATTCGTCAGTTGCTCGAGCTGCTTGCGCATCTCGTCGACCTTGGCACCGCCACGCCCGATCACTATACCGGGTCGAGCGGTGTGGGCAGTGACTACCAACTCGTTGGTGCCACGCTCGATCTCGACACGGGAAATTCCGGCGTCCTCGTTACCCTCCATCACGACATTGCGAATGCCAATGTCTTCCTTTACGAGGGCGCGGTAGTCCTCCTGTTTGGCGGCAAACCATCTCGTCTGCCAGTCCTTAACGATTCCGAGACGGAACCCTATGGGGTGCGTTTTATTTCCCACGCTAGACGTCTTCCTCCTCGTCTATGACCACCGTAATGTGGCTGTTTCTTCGAATGATTCTCGTCCCTCGCCCCCTCGCCCTCGCCCTGAATCGAAGGAGCTTGGGGGCCATGTTTGCGTACGCCTCGACAATTTTCATGTTCGACGGGTCACCACTGGCCGAATCGTTCTCGGCGTTGGCCGAGGCCGACCTGACCACCTTCGCCACCTGGGCGGCTATCGGCGACTGCGTAAAGTCGAGAATATTAAGCGCGTCTTCGACCGTGCGGCCTCGCACGAGGTCCAAGATTCGCTTGACCTTTTTGACCGAGTAACCGGTGTTTGTCGTCGTAGCGCTTGCGGCCACGGCACTTACCTCACGGATGTCGTTCGTTCCGACTTCGACGAGCTATGGCCCCGGAACGTCCTCGTCGGGGCGAATTCGCCGAGCTTATGACCGACCATGTTTTCCGTCACGAAGACGGGGATGTGTCGACGACCGTCGTGAACGGCGATCGTCAGACCGAGCATGTCCGGCATGATAGTTGATGCCCGCGACCACGTTCGGATGGGCACCTTGCTGTTGCTTCGCCGGGCTGCCTCGACCTTCTTCGCCAGCTTGGGATGGACGTACGGTCCCTTTTTCGTCGACCTCGACATAATCTTACTCCGACCGGGCGCTCACGGCCCAGTGCGTACTACTTCTCGTACCTTCTCTTCGCGATAAACTTGTTGGACGATTTGTTTCGCCGTGTGCGATAGCCAAGCGCGGGCTTGCCCCACGGGGTCTTCGGCGAAGGCATCCCGATGGGCGAACGGCCCTCTCCGCCACCGTGCGGGTGGTCGGCGGGCGACATTACGACGCCCCGCACCTGCGGGCGTCGCCCCCGATGCCTGCTTCGCCCGGCCTTGCCGAGCTTCACATTCTTATGATCCACAAGCCCGACCTGACCGACGGTGGCCATGCACTCGCTCAGCACCTGCCGCATCTCACCGGAGGGGAGCTTCAGGAGCGCGTAAGCGCCCTCCTTGGCCATGACCTGAGCGGACGCCCCGGCGCTACGTACGATCTGCGCGCCGCGCCCGACCTTCAACTCTACGTTGTGAACGAGCGTACCGTTCGGAATTGACCTCAGAGGGAGCGCGTTGCCGGGTCGAATCTCCGCGCGTTCCCCGGAGACGATCGTATCGCCGACCTTAAGACCGACCGGAGCGAGGATGTAGCGCCAGTCACCGTCGGCGTACTTGATGAGGGCGATTCTCGACGACCGGTTCGGATCGTACTCGATCGTCGTCACCTCTCCAGGGACGTTCGGCTTGTTGCGCTTGAAGTCGATGACGCGCAAGCGCCGCTTGTGACCGCCGCCCCGATGGCGAACGGTGATGCGACCCTTGTTGTTTCGCCCTGCTCTCTTCTTCATCGGCTTGAGGAGCGACTTCTTCGGACGGGTACTCGTAACGTCGTCAGACGTCTGAAGGATCGTTCCCCGCTGGCCGGGACTGGTCGGATTCAGCTTACGGAGCGGCATCTATACTCCCTCGAACAGCGTGATTGTGTCACCCGGCGCGAGCGTCACAATGGCCTTCTTCCACGACCTCAGAGTCGTGATCCTCGGCCCGAACCGCTTGCGTTTTCCCCTGACGGCCATAGTGTGGACGCGAAGGACCGAAACGTCGAAGGCGTCCTCGACGGCCCTCTTGATATCGTGCTTGGTAGCACTCTTCGCCACCTCGAACACATATCGTCCCTGCTCACTGAGCAGGGTACTCTTCTCGGTGATTACGGGTCTTCGCAGTACTTGATACGGGTGCATGTTTACGTTCCTGGTCTAGGCCGCTTCCGCCTCGACCTCATCGACGGCAGGCGAACCCCAGAGGGACTCGGCCTTCCGAACGGCGTCCAGTGTCATGATGAGAGCACGGTGGTTCAGCACGTCGACAGCGTTCAACAGGTCTGCAGGCAGCATGTCCACGCCCTGCACGTTCCGTCCTGCGCGGAGCGCGTCGCGATCGGCACCGCCTCCGACCAGGAGAACGGACCGCTCAAGGCCGAGCGCCCGCATCATCGCCACGAAGTCCTTCGTCTTAGGGCTGTCGAGAGCGAGGTCCTGCAAAACGATGAGATTCCCCGCTCCGGCTTTATCCGAAAGCGCCATGCGAATGGCCGCGCGACGCATCTTTTTTGGTGTCCGCTGGCGGTAGCTCCGCGGTGCAGGCCCGAAGGTTACGCCTCCACCCTTCCAGAGGGGAGAGCGAATGGAGCCCTGACGTGACGAACCAGTGTGCTTCTGGGGACGCGGCTTCCTGCCGCCACCGGAGACTTCGCTCCGCGTCTTGGCCTTGGCGGTACCCTGTCGGGCGTTCGCAAGCTGGCCAACGACGACCTGATGCACGAGCGCCGAATTCATCGGCACGCCGAATACGTCATCTTGAATTTCGATCTCGTCGACCGACTCACCCTGTATGTTCTTGACTTCGATATTCACGGTAATTCTCTGATTAGCCTCGCTTGGTCAGCACCAGCAGAGTGTTCTTGCCCCCCGGTACGGAGCCTTTGACGAGCACGAGACGGCTGTCGGGGTCGGACCTCATCACCTCGAGGTTCTTCGTCGTCACCGTGTCGCCGCCCATGCGTCCAGCCATGCGCTGGCCCTTCAGCACCTTGCCCGGAGTGGTGCCCGCTCCGATGGAGCCTGGCGCGCGATGCCGGTCGGACTGGCCGTGTGTCTTGGGGCCGCCCTTGAAACCGTGTCGCTTGACCACACCGGCAAATCCTCGGCCCTTCGTGACGCCAGTGACGTTTATCGACTCGCCCGCTTCAAATAGACCTGCATCGAACTGCTGGCCGACCTCCACGGAGGCAAGGTCGGAAGCCTTCACCTCTCGAAGGTGACGGAACAGCTTGTCGCCCGACTTGTCGAGGTGTCCCTTCGCCGGCTTGTTCGCTCGCTTTACCTCCTCGAAGCCGATCTGCACAGCCTCATACCCGTCCGTGTCAGACGACTTGATCTGCGTTACAGTGCAAGGGCCGGTCTCGATCGCGGTGACGCAAACGGCCTCGCCGGTGTCCTCTTTGAACACCTGCGTCGTCCCTATCTTTTTTCCCAGCAGCGCTTGAATACTCATATTTCTCGTTGTTTGTTTTGCTCGGGCATCCCTGAGGATGTGCCGCGCCTACTCCCTATACTTTGATTGAAATATCCACCCCGGCGGGGACGTTGAGCCGCGTGAGCGAGTCGACGGTCTTGGAGGTCGGTTCCAAGATGTCGATCAGCCTGTTGTGCGTTCGGATCTCGAAGTGCTCCCGCGAGTTCTTGAACACGTGCGGCGACCGGATCACGCAGAAGCGTTTGATGCTGGTCGGCAGCGGGACGGGACCCGCGACCTGGGCGCCCGTACGTTCGGCGGCCTCCACGATGTGCGTGGCCGACTGATCGAGAATTCGATGGTCGAACGCTCTGAGTATAATTCTAATCTTCTGGCTCGTCCCTGTCGTCATTTTTCACCTAGTCCGGCCCGCGCATCCATGCGGGTCTGTCCTATTGGGTATCGACTCCTTCGGGTGCTTGCTGATAGTTGCCGAATTCCATCGAGTGGGCGGCACGACCCTGCGTCAGCGAGCGCATGGTGTTCGCGTAACCGAACATCTCGCCAAGCGGAACGTTGGCCTTCACCACCTGGATGTCACCCTGTCCCTCGATGCCCTTGATATCGGCCCTGCGACGACCGAGGTCGGCGAGGATATCGCCGAGGAACTCGCCCGGCGTGACGACCTCAAGGGCCATCACCGGCTCAAGGAGTACGGGCTTGGCCTTCGAGATAGCGGCCTTAGCGCCCACTGATCCGGCGACGCGGAAGGCTATCTCCGACGAGTCGACCTCATGGGCTGTGCCGTCGACCAAGGTCGCCTTGAGATCGACGACGGGGAAGCCCGAAAGTGGGCCTGCGCCAAGGGCGTCCTGGACACCCTTGGATACCGCGGGAATGAACTCGCGAGGAACAGCGCCGCCTCTCACATTGTCCTCGAAGACGAAGCCCGCGCCTCGTTCGAGGGGCTCGATCTCCAATACGACGTGGGCGAACTGGCCGTGCCCTCCAGTTTGGCGAACGAGGCGACCGTCGGCTTTTGCGGGTCTTGCGATGGTCTCACGATAGGCCACCCGCGGCTTGCCAATATTGCCCTCGACCTTGTACTCGCGCCGAATGCGGTCGACGATGATTTCAAGGTGGAGTTCGCCCATACCGGACATAATGGTCTGGCCCAACTCATCGTTGTACGAGACCCTTAGAGTCGGGTCTTCTCCGGCGAGCTTGTTCAGCGCATCGGCCAGTTTGTCCTGGTCTGCTCTCGTTTTAGGCTCAACGGCAATCGACATCACCGGATCCGGGAACGTAATTGTTTCGAGTACGACCGGCGACGCCCCGGCACTGATAGTATCGCCCGTCGTGGCGTTCTTCAGACCTACCGCCGCGACAATCTGCCCGGAATAGACGTCGGACACTTCCTCTCTGCGGTCGGCGTGCATCATGACAAGTCGCCCAACGCGCTCGTGGCGGCCCGTCCTCGAATTGAACACAGCAGAGCCCGACTCCACGTTGCCGGAGTAGACGCGGAAGTAGACGAGCCGACCGATGAAGGGATCTGCGACGACCTTGAAAACCAAAGCGGCGAAGGGGTCGCCTTCACCGGGGTGTCGGGTCACCTCTTCGCCGGTATCGTAGTTGCTGCCGGTCGCCGGGGGTACATCCACCGGTGACGGGAGATAGTCCACGATCGCGTCGAGCAGCGGATGGACGCCCCGATGCCGGAGCGCGCTGCCACACAAGACCGGCATGATCGCGTTCGTTACGGTCGCGCGGCGTAGGGCTGCCCTAATTTCCTCGGTGGTGATCTCCTCACCCTCGAGGTACTTTATGAGTAAGTCGTCGTCCGTATCGGCGACCTTCTCGATGAGCCGTTCACGGTAGTCCCGGACGGTGTCGAGCATGTCAGCCGGGATGGGCCCTTCCACGGGTGGTTCCGGGCCTTCGGTCTCGTAGAAGTACGCCTTCTCCTCGATAAGGTCGATGATGCCTTCGAATTCCTGCTCCACACCGATCGGAAGCTGAATGGCAACGGGGTTGCCGCGCAGGCGCTGCGTGATCGAGTCGATGGTGCGCTGGAAGTCCGCGCCCACTCTGTCCATCTTGTTAATGAAGCATATCCGAGGAACGTGGTACTTATCGGCCTGTCGCCAGACTGTCTCGGACTGTGGCTGAACGCCCGCCACGGCGTCGAAGATCACCACACCGCCGTCAAGAATGCGCAGACTGCGTTCGACCTCCGCCGTGAAGTCCACGTGTCCCGGAGTGTCGATGATGTTAATGGAGTGATCGTTCCACTCGCACGTCGTGGCAGCGGACGTGATCGTAATGCCCCGCTCGCGCTCCTGGGCCATCCAGTCCATCGACGTGGTGCCTTCGTCCACCCCGCCGATCTTGTAGATGCGACCAGCAAAGTAGAGCACGCGCTCGGTAACCGTAGTCTTACCGGCGTCGATATGGGCGATGAATCCGATATTTCGGATCATGTCCAAGCGGTTTCTTGTCATCGTTGCGGTAGCCATGGTGTATGTCTTCGGAGATCGAACCTGGGCGGCCTACCAGCGATAGTGCGCGAAGGCGCGGTTCGCTTCGGCCATTCGATGCTGTTCTTCCTTCCTTCTGACGGAGTCGCCCTGACCTCGTGAGGCTTCAAGGAGCTCGGTCGCCAGTTTCTCGGACATGGGCCGGCCGCTCCGGGCTCGTGCAGTTTGTACGATCCAGCGCATGCTCAGGGCCTCGCGGCGCTCGGGGCGAACATCTCTGGGGACCTGATACGTTGCACCGCCGACTCTCCGGGAACGGACCTCAAGCGCGGGCGTCGTGTTCACCAAGGCCTGACGAAAGATGTCGATGCCAGGCCTGTTTCCCTGGCGCTCGGCTATGTCCAGCGCGTCGTACACGACCCGCTGAGCGACGGTCTTCTTCCCGCCGATCATGACCTTGTTGATGAACCGGGCCAATTCCACACTCCGGTACTTCGGATCGGGAAGCACCTGGCGCCTTTCCGCTCGTCTCCGTCGTGCCATTTCATTCCTTCCAAAACAAAAAGCAACCCCGTGTCTTCCGACTCCGAGGTTACTTTAAGACTTTCTAGCTGTTGCGTTTACTTCCGTACTTGCTCCGACCTCGCCTGCGATCCTCTACTCCCGCCGCGTCCAGTGCTCCGCGAATGACCTGGTAGCGTACACCGGGGAGGTCTCGCACCCTGCCGCCGCGAATGAGTACGAGGGAGTGCTCCTGGAGGTTATGGCCTTCGCCAGGGATGTAGGCGGTTACCTCCATCCCGTTGGTGAGCCGCACCCTCGCAACCTTGCGCAGGGCCGAGTTCGGCTTTCTGGGCGTTTGGGTCCGCACCTGAACACATACGCCCCGTTTCTGAGGTGAGCCCGAGCCGCGGGAGCCACGGTTCTTGAGCGAGTTAAAGGAATAGCCAAGGGCGGGAGCCTTATCCTTGCCCCGCTTTGACTTTCTTCCCTTCCGAACAAGTTGGTTCGTTGTCGGCATGTTACGTCCTAAGGATTCTGAAGCTTTGCGGTCCGTTTTCCGACACGCACTAACCCAATACGTGGGCACACGCAAAGCGGTATTATATCCAGATGGGGTATCGGTGTCAACAATCACACGCCGCTTTATTGACTGTTTCACGGCCCTTAGCGGTATGCCAGCCCTATGCTCCCGGTTGGGAAGGGGAACTCCGCCCTTGTTTCGCGAGGGTCAAAGCGTAGGCAAGCCCCACTGCCGGGATCGCCGAGAACATGAGAGGCAGCCACCAGTCCCCTTTCACCGTACCTGCGGCGATCAACTGCGAGAGAGTCAGATCGGCGAAGATGTTCCCCACGAGCAGGGCCGCGACGACGTACGCAAATGCAGGGGAAGGTTTAGGTAGGAGCGTCAACACGAGCAAAGCGACGGCACAGAGCGGATGGACTACGATCAACAACAGCCGCTCCCACATGCCCCCTCCATCGGCGAAGGCTCCGATCATCCCTGTGAATGCAGCGAACAGCACCTGAAGGACGGCCAAGACGAGCGTTATTGTTCGGAAGACGGTCATTAGGCAACGTTACCATTAGTTTACAGGCGCTAAAGCTCTATTCCAATGTATTGAATACGCCGCTCGCAGAAGCACCACCAGCCTTCTCCGCCATCGGTATGGACGATAACTTACCGTCTGACAAATTGCGATTTAGCAATCTCTCCCTCAAGGGAGAGGGCGTTACAGGAGGGTCTTCAATACTGTCCTAGTGTGCCGCTTCGCTTGGCGACTCGTTCGCCGACGTTGAACAGCGCCCAGCCGACTACCAAAAAGAGTATGGATTGAACGGCGAGGACCACCATACTTCCGTCCTCCCAGACGGCAATGAGAGACGCACCGTCAATCACCACCTTGCGAAGCACGATGATCCCTTGAGTTGTCGGCAGAAATACGGCGATGGTTTCAAGCCATACAGGAAAGTGGTGCACCGGCAGCAGCGCGCCGTTGAGGAACAACAGAACATTGGTCAACAGACCGCTAACCGAGCTGATCTGCTTAAACACCAAAGTCAGGCCGCCAATGGCGTATCCGAAACCGAACAGGCCAACCATCGTAAGGGCGAACGGGGGTAGAGCCGCCAGTTCCAGGGGCAGAGTGACCGGTAGAATCATCGCCAAGATGACGCCAAGCAGGGCGACCATGGCTGTCGCCTTGACGAACGTGGCGATAACCCGTCCAACAAAAACCAGCCATGTCGGCACCGGGCTCATGTAAAGCTGCTCCAAAGTTCCGATCGAGGCCTCACCTGTGATGCCGCCGCTCATGCTTGAGATAGCGAAGGCCGCGTAGTACCAGACCAAGAAACCGAGGAGGCTCCCCGGGAGCCTTTCGGAATCGATCTCGCCACCTCCGGCAAAGTAGCTAATGAATACGAAGACGAATACAAGCGTAAGCAGCTCGATTAACGTGTTTGCCCGGTAGTTCCAAGTTATGATCAGTTCCTTGCGGACCTCGTTGTAGAGGACGAGCGGCGCTGCAGTCACTGGCGGTCCTCCTGCAAAAGCTCAATAAAGATGTGCTCCAAGCTAGGCTCGCTGCGCTGCACCGACAAGATCGGAAGACCTTCTTCCCGTATATACAGGAGCACTTGGTGAAGACGTTCCTGGTCGGCAATGTCGCCCGAAATCGTCGTCTCCGAGTCGCCGTGTTCGAGATTGAGTCCCTCCGGCAACGCCCCTTGTGCGTCGAATAGGCCGCCGACACGTATGGCGTAGTAGTCTCGTCGAAAAAGCGACAATAGCTCATCCAGCGAGCGGTCCGCGATGAGGCGACCTTCGTTAATGATGGCGACGCGGTCACAAAGCTCTTGGGCCATAGCAAGCTGGTGCGTCGTGAGCAGGACGGTCTTGTTCTCCTCCCTAGCAAGGCGGGATACCCATTCGCGGACGGTCTGGGCCGACTCAACGTCCAAGCCAAGCGTCGGCTCGTCGAGCAGGACAATGGGAGGGTCGGACATGAGCGCGGCAGAGATAGCGACCTTTTGCTGCATCCCCCGTGAAAATTCCCGAACGTCGTCGTTCCTTCTCTCCCAGAGATCGAGCTCTTTCAGCAGTCGCTCCGCCCTCGGCTTCAGATACTTGTCCCTGACGCCCTTCAGCCTTCCGAAGTACATCAGGTTCTCCATGGCCGAGAGCCGCCAATAGACGGTGCGGGCCCCCTCAAGCACCGCGCCGAACTGTCTCATGGCGGCGCTCCGGTCTCGCTGTACGTCGTGGCCGAGGAGCGTGACGCTTCCGGCATCCGGGATGATAACCCCGCACATCATTTTGATGGTGGTCGTCTTGCCTGCGCCGTTGGGACCGAGGAATCCGAATATTTGGCCGCGGGGAATCGACAGGTTCAGATCGACAACGGCATGGATCGGCGACGAACCTCGCCGTCGGAAGGTTTTTGATAAGGACTCGAGCTCAATCGCGTTCATTTGTGGTCTAGCCCTATACGGCCATAGCCGTGGGTTGAGGGACTTCTCCTAGACTTACATTATAGCGAGCGAGTGTGATACGGCAACAGAGGATTACGTTGGTAATTCTCTGTTGCCGTCACTCCAGCGCAGGGAAAGATTCGGCGCCGACAATGCTAGCGGTGATCTGAAGCTAACGGTCTGTGACTCAACAGAAGGGTGGCATGTCGGGCAAGTGGAAATCGTTTTTTCGCACGTCGCTCAGTTTCTTAGGGATGCACCCACTCCACTGGTTAGCACCGTATAGCATCAGAGTATTCAGGTTGGAGAGGTTGCCCAACTCCGTCGGTATCTCCCCGGTTAACTGGTTGTAGTTAAGTTCCAGCGTTATTAGGTTGGAGAGACTGCCAAGTTCCGTCGGTATCTCTCCAGTCAACCGGTTGGCCATGAGAGCCAAAATCTCCAAGTTGGAGAGGTTGCCCAACTCTGCGGGTATCTCCCCAGTCAACTGGTTGAACTTGAGGTTTAGAATCTCCAACTTCGAGAGGCTGCCCAGCTCCTTCGGTATCCCTCCACTTAACCCCCCAGAAGGTGGACTCTTACCGAGTTGAAGAGTCTCCAGATCGGAGAGGTTGCCCAGCTCTGCCGGTATCTCCCCTGTTAGCCGGTTGTTACCGAATTCCAGCCTCTTCAGGTTGGAGAGGCTCCCGAGCTCCTTGGGTATCTTCCCAGCCAACCCGTTCGAATAGAGCAAGAGTCTGGTGACTCGTCCGCTTGCATCATTTGTGACTCCGTACCACGCCCTGATTGGCCGTTCGGTCAGCCAGTTCGTGTTGTTCGTCCAGTTCTCCCCATCCAGGGCGTCGTATAGTTTTACCAGTACCTCCCGGTCTTCCGGCGAGTCTTCCGCCGCGCAACTGCTGCCTTGAACTTCTGCTATGCCCTCCAACCACGTCTGGAATGCCTCATCGATTGGCGCGCATAGCCCTGAGTTGTTGTGGAAGTGAAAAGATTCCAACGCGGACAACCCTGTTAGACTCTTGGGGAGCGCTCCGGTCAAGTTGTTATCACTGATGTACAGCAGTTCCAAGCGAGAGAGGTTGCCCAGTTCCGCGGGTATCTCTCCACTCAATTGGTTGGCACTGAGGTCGAGGTCGGTGACCCGGCCGTTCTCGTCTGTAGTCACACGTAGCCATTTGTCGAGAGCGCCTTCGCCAAGCCAACCGTCGTCTATCTTCCAGTCCGCCCCGCCCGTGGCATCGTAGAGGGCCGTCAGCGCCGCTCGCTCCGGGTCGGGCAGACCCGTCGGCGCGGTCTCGGTTGGGACCGCGGTCGGGTTCGCGGATGCCGACGCAGTGTGGGCAGAGGCTTCCGGCGTGGGGGTGGCCGCTTCCCTTGTGGGCGAGACGGACGGCGAATCGCTGTCTGTGCTGCAGGCTGTGAGGAAGAACAGAAGAATCAGAGCAAGGGCGCCCAATGTGAGGAGATGTGGTTCAGTTGACTGGGATTTACGCATTTGTTCCTTCCTTTCCAGTTACCATTCACCGATTCTCCCCAACGCCGTGAGAGAGATTCGGCGCCGATATTGCTTGCGAGGTCTTGGGACTAACGGACTGCAGCTTAACAGAAAGGCCTTACGTTAAGCCCCATAACACTGTTCGATACGCCGCCCAGGGTCGCAGGTATGCACCCGCTCAGTTGGTTGCTCTCAAGCGACAGCGCCTTCAGGTTGGAGAGGTTGCCCAATTCCTTCGGTATATCGCCCGAAAGCTGATTATGCCCCAGCAACAAACGTGTCAGGTTGGAGAGGTTGCCAAGTTCCGCCGGTATCTCCCCAGTCAACATGTTGTAAGTGATTTCCAGGCTTCTCAAGTTGGAAAGGTCGCCAAGCTCGGCCGGTATCTCCCCAGACAACCGGTTGGCGGCAAGCAATAGAGTTTCCAGGCTGGTGAGGTTGCCCAACTCTGCCGGTATCTCCCCGGTCAACTGGTTGAACCTGAGGTTTAGAACCACCAACTTCGAGAGGCTGCCCAGCTCCTTCGGTATCCCTCCACTTAACCCCCCGGTAGCGGGACTGCCACCGAGTCGAAGACTCTCCAGGTCGGAGAGGTTGCCTAGCTCCCTGGGTATCTCCCCTGTTAGCTGGTTGTTGCCAAGCTCCAGCCTCTTCAGGTTGGAGAGGCTGCCCAGTTCTGCCGGTATCTCCCCGGCCAACCCGTTCGATTCGAGCAATAGTCCAGTGACCCTTCCGCTTGCATCATTTATGACTCCGTACCACTCTCTGATTGGCCGTTCGGTCAGCCAGTTGGCGTTGTTGTTCCAGTTCTCTCCGTCAAGGGCGTTGTATAGCTGCACCAGCGCCTCACGGTCATCCAATGAGTCCTCCGTCGCGCAACTGCTGCCGATGACTGATGGAATTTCCTGCAGCCACGTCTGGAATGCCTCATCGATTGGCGCGCAGAGCCCAGAGTTGTTGTGGAAGTGGAACGAATCCAGCGCGGACAACCCCGTTAGACCTTGGGGGAGGGGTCCCGTCAGTTTGTTGTCACTGAGATACAGCAATTTGAGGCGTGGGAGGTTGCCCAACTCCGCCGGTATCTCCCCGCTCAACTGGTTGGAACCGAGGTCCAGATCCGTAATTTTGCCGTCCTCGTCTGTGGTCACGCGCTGCCATTGATCCAGGGGGGAGTTGCTAAGCCATCCGTCATTTGTATTCCAATCTTCCCCGCCGGTGGCATCGTAGAGAGCGGCCAGCACCGTTCGCTCTATGTCGCGGATGGCGCTCGGCAGAGTCGCGCTCACGGTCGGGACCGAGGTTGCGGATGAATTGGGGGCAGATACCGCCGGCGTGGCAGTAGCCTTCGGTTGAGTTGCGGGGACCGACCTTTCATCATTGGACAGAACGAGCACTGCCAGTCCGAAGCCGAGGACCGCGAAGGTTGCCGCGATGAGGAGGATTCCAACCGCCATCCAGGCGCCTGAAAAACCCAGCGACAGAATGCTCGGCCTCGAGGTGGATCTGGGGACTGTGGAGCGACGCGCAGCGCGTTCAATCTCGGGCCACAAGTCATGCCCGTCAGGAACGGCGAACCGGGCAAGGTCGGTCAGCCGTTTGTGACTGAGGAATTCGTCCATGGTAAGTGCGCTCATTTCGTCTTTCTCCTCATCCTCTTCACTCGCCGCGCATGGTTGCCCTAAGTAGCTGCTTCATCCGGGCTCGCGCGTCGTGAAGGTGACGCTTGACGGTGCCCCGCGAGCGTCCCGTCCGTTCGACCATCTCGGACTCGGACAGCTCGAGGAAATATCGCATCACGACAGCGCCTCGCTGTGACGGTGTTAGCTGCGACAGGGCGTCGCGTACGGCCTTTCGCTCCTCGCTCAGGACTGCGGTGGCCTCGGGGTCAACCGAATCGACCGGCCTTCGAGTTGGACCAGTGTGCTCTAACGTTGTAGTCCGGTTGCGACGCCGGACGGCATTGATGGCGTCGTTGACAACTATTTTGTAGAACCAAGGGCCGAAGGGTCGTTGTGAGTCGAACTGTTCCGCTCGCTCGAAGACGCGAAGAAATGCGCTGCTGACGACATCCTCTGCCTGGGCGAGATCGTGGGTAATGAGGTATGCGGCACGCAGGGCCTGGGTCTGGTGCCGTCTGACCAGCGTGCCGAGGGCGGTGATGTCACCCCGACTCAGCCGTTCCATCTCTCGTTTGTCGTTCATGCTTCAGGCCCTCTCTCATTCGGGCGCCTTCACATATAGTACAAACGAGACGGCAAAAAGGTTGAGACTAATTTTCGTTGCTGCGGAAGAGCCGGTGCGGTCCCCGCAGTCAGGCCTTGGCCGACAGCCAAGGCAAACCTAGCAGAAAGGCCTTACGTTAAGCCCCAAAGCACTGACCTTTACCCCGCCCAGCGCCGCCGGTATGCACCCGGTCAGCTTGTTACTCTCAATCGACAGCGCCTTCAGGTTGGAGAGGTTGCCCAGTTCCTTCGCTATCTCAC
>JAPPDQ010000493.1 GCA_028875495.1 Chloroflexota bacterium | reverse complement strand
CTAAGGAACCTGCCCCTGTCGGTCAGACGGATGCTCCCATCGCTCACCTCGACGAGTCCGGTCGGTTGAAGCTCGTCCAGCTCTTCGCGGTATGCGTCTAGGGGGGACGCCCCGAAGCGGGCCTCGAACTCGGAGATGGAGACGCCGGTGTCCAACCGGAGTCCCAGCATCATCGTCTCCGCCATCTCAAGAGGGCGGTCGATGAACTCGATGGTGTCTACCACGGGAATCGAGCGAATGGCGGCGCAGTCGTCTTCACGCGAGCCGTTCGGGGAGCCGGAAGAGCTGGAATGGTCTTGCAGCCTCTTGACGTACTCGCGCGGCGGCTTGAGGTTGGAGAAGCGGTGACTTGCGAGGGAGGAATGAGCCCCCGGTCCTACACCCAAGTACGGCTCGTTGCGCCAGTAGACGATGTTGTGGAGGCCCAGTTTGCCGTCGGCCGCCCAGTTTGATATCTCGTAGTGACGGTAGCCCAGTGCGCCGAGGTCATGCTCGGCCAGAGCGTACATATCGGCGGCGAGATCGGGGTCAGGCGTGGGAAGCGTCCCCTGCGACACGGAGTGCTCCATCGGGGTGCCACCTTCCAGCGTTAGTGCGTACAGGGAGACGTGGGGCGGGTGGAGGTCTGCCGTTCGAGCGAGGGTCTCTTGCCAGTGGTGGACGGTTTGGTGGGGCAGGCCGTACATGAGGTCGATGCTGACGTTGTCGAATCCGGCGTCATGCGCCATCCGGTACGCCTCGACGGCGTCCACAGCAGTGTGGCGGCGTCCAAGCAGGGTGAGCAGCCCGTCGTCGAAGCTCTGGACGCCGATGCTGAGCCGGTTGATGCCTGCGTCGAGGAAGTCGTTGAGCTTATCAGGGGTGAAGTCTCCCGGATTGGCCTCGAGGGTGATCTCCGCGTCATCCGGGAGGGCAAACGACCCGGAGATGGTAGCCATCAGCGATGAGATGTCGCCGGAGGGCAGATACGAGGGCGTGCCCCCACCGAAGAAGACGGTACGAATGGACGGGTTATCGAGTAGACCGCCCCACAACTCGATTTCCGTCCGCAGGGCGGCCACGTAGTCCGGTATCAGCGACTCGATCTTGGCATACGTGTTGAAGTCGCAGTAGGGGCACTTCGTCTCGCAGAAGGGGATGTGGACGTACAGGGCGATAGGCTGCATGGGGTCACAGAAACGGCGTATAGGGGCCTTTTCGATTCTCCACTATAAATTGAACAGAACGTGCATGACGTCCCCGTCCTGCACGACGTAGTCCTTCCCCTCCTGGCGGAAGACGCCGCGCTTGCGGGCCTCGGTGAAGCCGCCGCAGGCGACGAGATCATCGAATGGAACGACCTCGGCGCGGATGAAGCCCTGCTCGAAGTCGGTATGTATCTTACCTGCGGCCCTAGATGCCGTGGTGCCCTTCGGAAGCTCCCATGCGCGCACCTCGTCGTCTCCGATGGTCAGAAAGGTAATAAGGCCGACGACATCGTACGACAGCCTGATGATCCGGTTCATCCCCGACTCCCCCGCGCCGACGGCCTCACGAAACTCGGCTTCCTCCTCCGCGTCCATCTGCGCGAGGTCCATTTCCAGCTTGCCGCATATGGAGGCCGCTCGTACCGATGGCCCCTCTACCGCTCCTGTTAGCCGCTCTTCGAGGCTCCCAACCTCGTCGAGATCGTCCTCGTCGATGTTGAGCAGGACGATGAGGGGCTTCGCCGTGAGGAACTGGAAGCCGCGTATACGCTGCGCCTGATCGGGCGTGAAGTCGTGGTCGCGGATGGGCGTCTCCCCTTCGAGGTGCCTCTTTATCCGTTCGAGCAGATAATACTCCTTATTGATAACGTCTCGCTGCGCAGCTTGGGCTCCCTTGAATCCTTCGTCTAGTCGCTGCAGCCGGCGCTCCAGCAGTTCGAGGTCGGAGAAGAGGAGCTCCAGCATCATGTTCTCGACATCGCGGAACGGGTCGACCGAGCCGTCGATGTGAAGCACGGCATCGTCATTGAACGCGCGCGCGACGATGAGCAATGCGTCCACCCGCTGCAGGTCGTTCAGGTACTGGCCGGATATCCCGCGCGTCCTGCCGGAAGGAGTCGCTGGAGGCGGGATGTCGACGTAGCTCACCGTCGCGGACACGGGCTTGCGGGGTTCGTACATCTCAACCAGCCGGTCGAGACGCGCGTCCGGCACAGGAGCCACGCCGACGTTCGGCTTATCACCGTACGAGGCCACGTCGGCCCGCCCTCGCGTCAGCGCGTTGAACACGGTGGTCTTGCCGCTTCCAGGAAGACCTATGATGCCGATTTCCATGGGTATGCCTTACGAGGGGAACAGGAGGCGGAGTCGTCTACGACGTTGCAGGAAGGTCTCTAGGACTTCCGCTTGTCTTCGTCCTCATCCTCGATGTGGCGGTATTCGCCTTCGATAACGTTGCCCTGGGAGTCGCGTGCGCCGGCGTCCGCCGAGAGGTCGGCGGGCCGTCCGGTCAGGTATTCCACCACCACGTTACGGGGAGTCATCAGCAGGAACGAAGCCACCGCAAGGATGATGACGATGAGGTCGTCGGTGTGCCCCAGCAACGGAAAGATGTCGGGAAGGAGGTCAATGGGCATGATGAGATAGAGGACGGCGGCGGGGATGATGAGCTTCAGGCGCAGGGGGACTCGACGGTCGAGCATCAGCCTGAACACCAGACCGGGTATCCTCGTGAGCATCAGCAGTCGTAAGATCGGTGCTGCCATCGGTCCGCGCTCCTTACCGTTACGATATCATAACGGCAGCGCGAAATGGCATTTGACGGAGTTTGAATGATCTACTCGCTGTCGGGCGACGACGACTTCACGATCCGGGAGACGCTGGCCGGTATGAAGGAGAGCGTCGGCACTCCGGACGTGCGCGACGTGAACATCGTCACGCTCGACGCGAACGTATCGCTGGACGAATTCACGGCAAACGCCTCCACGGTGCCGTTTCTGGCCGACAAGCGACTGGTGCTGGTGGAAGGTCTGCTGAGCAAGTTCGAGCGTGGGGGAGGAGGACGACGTTCCACTGCCGCCGCCAACGGTAGGAAGGATCTCTCGGAGTGGGAGCGTCTGCCGCTGGTCCTCGCGGACGTGCCCGAAACGACCGACGTGGTGTTCATCGACGGGCGATTGAGCGCCACGAACCCGCTGCTCAAGCTCATTCAGGAAAGGGTCACGGCCAGGACCTTCAACCCCCCCGGCCCACGCGAGCTTCGGATGTGGATCGCCGACCGTGCGCAGAGCGAAGGAGCGGAGATCGAGGAGCGGGCCATACAGATGCTTGCCGAGACCATTGGGAGCGATCTGCCTGTGATAGCGTCGGAGCTACGCAAACTGGCCCTTGTCGCGGCTGGAAGGGCGATTACAGCCGAGGATGTCGACGGCATGGTCTCCTACGCCCAGGAGTCGAATATCTTCGCCTCTGTGGACGCTATAGTTGAGGGCAGGGTCTCCGAGGCTCTGGGACTGGTTCACGGGCTGCTGGAAGGGGGTAGCCCGACGGGGTACATCATCACCATGATCGCGCGGCAGGTGCGGCTCTTGATTCTGGCCAAGGAGATCGGCGCGCGCAGGCTCTCGACCGGCGAGGCGTCTCAGCGGCTGAGGCTCTCCGGCTATCCCTTGAGGAAGACGCTGTTCCAAGCCGACAGGTTCAGCATGGAGCGGCTTGTGGAGATCCACCGGATGCTCCTGGACGCCGACCTTGCTATGAAGTCCACCGGCGCGGACGATGAGCTGATTCTGGACACGCTGATTGCCGACATTGCGTCGCAGCCAAGCGGCGGTCGCCCGGTCGACACGAGGGCGTGAGGCTCTTGTGTGTAACTGACGCTCAACATAAAAGCACCCTTCGACAAGCTCAGAGCCTGTCCCGTACCTGATACGGGGGTGACCGGAATATTGGTACGCTCAGGGCGAACGGGAAAGTGCTATCCGTTCGTGGTGAGCCTGTCGAACCACATATCCTAGTGTCCTGTGTCAGAGATTCATCGCACAAACCAGCGCGTGAAAATCCCCTCTCCCGTCGTGGGAGAGGGCTAGGGTGAGGGTGACTCCCCGGAACACATTCATCCGCTTTATACAACGAACTTCAGAAACAGGACACTAGGATGTCCAGAGCCTCAAGGCTGTATCCTTAAAGGCAAAACATCGGAGAACAGACGATTTGAACGGGCAAGAATACCGATTGGGAATCATAGGACTGGGGCCGATAGCCATCCGCAAGCTGCCGTCCGAGGACCTGCCCGCCGTCATCCAATCGTCAATGCAGACGGCCGAGAAGCCACCATTCGTCCCTTTCGGCGACCGCGTGATGGTGTCGCACACATGGGCCATAGGACACGTGCCGGAGATCGAGATCGTCGCCGGCTGCGACTTGGATCCGGATCGGGTCGAACGCTTCCGCGAGAACTGGCGCGACAGGTGGCCCGATGCGCGACTGTACAGCGACTACCGCGAGATGCTGGCTGGCGAGGAGCTGGACATCGTCACGGTGGCTACGCCGGAGCACCTCCACGCCGAGCCGACGGTGTTGGCGGCCGAGTCGGGCGTCCGGGCGATCTTCTGCGAGAAGCCGCTTGCGACGAGCGTCGAGGACGCCGACCGCATGATAGCGGCCTGCGAGGCCAACGGGGTGATCCTCTCGGTCGACTACACCCGAAGGTGGAGTCCGGCATTCCACAAGGTCCGGGATGCCATCCGGTCGGGGGCCATCGGCGAGTTGAGTACGATGTCGGCCTCATTCGGGGGCGTGCAGGCGTGGCTGTTCCGCAGCGGGTCCCACCTCCTCGACGCGATGGTATTCTTCACGGAGGCGGACCCCGTGAAGGTCTCGGCACACCTCGAAGACGGCTACGACGACTGGGACGTATACCGCGGACAGTGTGGCGGCAACGCCACCGAGCGCGACCCCGGGGGCACGGGGTACGTCATATTCGACAACGGCGTCCGCGCCTTCTACTCCTGTCTGAAGAACACTCCGGACTCAACGCGCGATGTGACTATCACGGGCACGAATGGGACGATTACGTTCAAGTTCGACGGGGAGTCGGCGGAGCTTCAGTTCAGCGATCCGGCCTACGCTTACAACACGATTCACACGACGCTGACGCCCGACGCACACCGCTCACGGGGAATCGAGGCCGCCTACCGGGAGATCGTCGACAACATCGCCAACGGCACCGAGAGCACCTCTCCGGCGAGTGACGCCCGCAAGTCGGTGCGGATCATGGTGGGGTTCCTGCGGTCGCACCAGGAGGGCGGACGGCTGGTGGACGTGTAGGGTCGCTCAAGGCGAACTTAACGAGCGATAGACCGTCGTATCGGGATGGAAGTCGGACCAGGCGAACCAGAAGAGCTGGAAGCTGGGAATCATCGTCATCTGCTCCCCCTTGAGTGGCCCCGAAACGGCCTGGCCGTCCAGCTTGTTCCAGACGGATCCCGTCTCTTCGTCGGTCATTTGCAAGGGCTTGTCAGCCTGCCTAAAGGTGAGAGCCCCGCGGGCCACGGTGCGTTCGAATACGGTCGCCAAGCTGCTTCGCTCGTCGAAGACGGCCACGATGTTCGCGCCGCCCAGCTTGTCGTTGATGATCTTGTTGCTAAAGAGGTCGCCGATCGCATATGCCCGTGCGTGTTCGCCTAAGGCCACTCCCAGGACGATGTCTTTCCTGTCGAAGCGGCGGTCGGAGTTGGTCTCGCCGTACGCGCCTATTGCGTCAGGGTCGGCGTAGTAGTCCTCGTACGAGTCGTAGGAACGGCGAGAACTGCCGGTATCCAAGAACAGCGTGTCGGGGTGCTCTGTCTTCCATGCGCCCCAAGTGACCATGACGGAAGGGACGAAGGCAAGCTCGGAGCCCTGTTTCGGGCCGTCGACAGCGCTGCCAAGAAACTGGCTCCAGCGTGATTCGGTCTCTCGGTCGTACATCACGAGCGTGTTGTAGATCAGGCTCCCTTCTACCCCGAAGGTGAGGACCTCGCCGTCTACCGTGCGGGCATAGACTATGCCCGTTTGGCAGAGCGGTCACCACGTGACGGCAATGGGGGTACCTCCGACGGCGTCGTTCACGATCTCGCGGCTGCTGAGGTAGGAGACGGAATAGGCGACGCTCTCGCTACCGATGGACACTCCAATAATGAGACTTGCTTCACCAACTTGCTCACCAACCTCGGCCACCCCAATGTGGACGGGGTCGAAGACCGCGGAAATGAGGTCACGAGGAACCACGGGAACTATCGGAGCGGAACGGTCGCCGCCAAGCCGGACGCTACCCCTGCGGGACGCGGAGGCGGGAGGTGTTGCAGGCGTTGTGGTTGGTACCGGTGTTTCGACTTTGGTCGAAGTTGGGACGGGAGGAGTTTCCTGGGTGGGGACGACACGCTCAGCAGACTGTTCGTGCGGCGTGCAGGAAAGCGCGAAGGCGAAGAGCAGCAGGAACGGCACGCTGAAGCAAAGTCTCATATCAAGCGGGAGGTATCGGAAGCAAGGCGTTCAAAGCATACACCGCTGGCTTCAGAGGGTGTCTGATAATTCGTTGGAAACCGTTCGTGGTGAGCTTGTCGAACCATGAAGAGGGCCTCGACTCTTCGACAGGCTCAGAGCCCGCCCTGTACCTGATACGGAGGTGAACGGAAGGGCTTTTAGGACACCCTATGAGACAGGCTTTGCTTGGCTGGATGCTGTGGAAACACACTCTGGGCGGCCACACAAAAGAAACAAGCCCCGTGGGTAGACACCCACGGGGCTCATCAGTTGCTGACTATGTCAGACTACTTGCAGGTGTCAGATCCTGAACCGGACACGACCAACAGAGGTGCTGTCGCCTCGGTGCCTCGGATGCCTGCAACCTTGATCCCGTACAGGCCAGGCTCGGTTTCCGCTCCGATTTCGATCTCAGCCATAAGGGCGCCTCGGTCGTTCGCCACTGCGCTGCCAATTGAGGCTTGGACGGGCGCACCGTCGGCCTGAGCGCCTGTGACGAGGAAGAAGTTGCTCGCCTCGCCAGGCTTGAAGCCGGAACCGAGGATGATAACTTCCGATCCGGCCATGACACATCCGGCCGTGAGGCTGGCATCAACCGTTACCGGCGGAGCGGGCGGGCGAATGACTACCCCAGGCGTCTCAGCTGCGACCTTCGCCGGGGTGCTGGCGAAGCTCCTGTCCGCGCCTTGGACCATGACCGTCACGGCGTCGAGAGCCAGCAACTGATCCATGGTTCGGGCAACTCCGCTGACATCGCTAAGCGGGCCGGCCACGACCACCTCGAACGCCCCGCCGCCGTTGGCGGTTGCGAAGCCAAGGTTCGGGTCACGTCCACCCTGCAGGTCGAAGTACACCTGAACAGGCTCGAACGGCTGGAAGCCGGAGCCCCAGATAGTCAGACCCTGATCGAGGTACACGGGATTGCTGCTGATTACCACACCTGCGCCGGGGGAAACGCCCGGAGGTCCCTGGGGACCCGTTGGGCCGGCTAGACCGGGCTCACCGGGAAGACCGGGTTCGCCGGGGTTGCCGGGGTTGCCGGGAAGACCGGGAGCTCCCGGAGGTCCCGCAGGTCCCGGAGGTCCCTGTGGGCCGGGGTTACCGGGATTGCCTGGCTCACCGGGGTTGCCAGGAAGACCAGCCTTGCCGGGAGGTCCTTGACAGGCTGCCAAGAACAGCAACGCGAATACCGAAACAAGCACCATTACTATGATGCTCCGTGGAGCTTTATGCATTTTTATCTCGCCCCCTAACTACAGATTTCCGAGTCTGTTGACTCTTACCGGTCAAGTACTCTACCCCGCCGTATTTTTAGGAAGATATAACGCGCAAAGGCGGTGCTCTAACGGCGGCCTTATCATATTGGGGTCATATGGTGTTGTCAACCCCTTGCCGTGCAAATACAGGCTAGTTTCGGTTGGCTGATCTTGTATTTGCGGCAGATGCGTCGTTCAGGGTGAGAACACAGGGCCTTTTCCATAGTCACAATAACGTTCCTACTACCCCGTTCGGCCTGAGCCTCGTCGAAAGCCGAAACCGCAGATCAGAGGCTCGCCACAAACTGACTTTGGAAAGGCCCCATTGAGACAAGGTAACTGTTCAGACTTCGAGAGAGCGCTCAACATACACAGCCAACGTCATACCCACGGGGGGGTGTTCCTCTCATCAACTCTGAAACAGTCCCGATAAGCGCGCGGCTTGTTCCCATAGGCGGGACGATGGTATAGTTTTCGTGTGCCCGCCCCCGTAGCTCAGTGGATAGAGCGCCGGCCTCCGGAGCCGGGTGCGTGGGTTCGAGTCCCGCCGGGGGTGCCACTCCGCTCCGCCCACCCTTCCGGCCATTTTAATTGACGCCCCTGTAGCTCAGGCGGATAGAGCAACGGTTTCCTAAACCGTGTGTCGCCGGTTCGAGTCCGGCCAGGGGTACCAAGCTCCCCAGCTGCCGGTCTAGGACTGATATGAGACGGACGCTAGGTGTGGACGGTCTCGACGAGGTCGGTCATGAGCGCGCTCATGAATTCTACGCCTGCGATGGTCCGGCCATACTCCATGCGAACGGGACCGATTGCGCCGATTACGCCGTTCATTTCGCCCGGGATGCCGTAGCGTCTTAGCACTATACTTAGCGGCCAGAGCATATCTCCGGCGTTTTCTCTTCCTATTACCACGCGGATCACCGAACCATCCGGCGCCTGCGCCAAGACCGCGCGCCCAAGCGACCCGTCTTCTATGCTGCGAATTACGACCTCGAGAGAGTCTTTGTCCTCAAATTCGGGTTGGGAGAGCAGGTTTCTCAGGCCGGCCAGGAAATGATCGTTATATCGTGAGGCTTCTTCCTCACGCAGGATGTCTACCGTCGTTCCTACGACATCCTCCTCGGCTGTGGAGAGTTCGAGGGGCTTGGTCTCGATCTCACGAGACGACATGCCTCGAAGGAGTGCGTTGAGCTTGTTCGAGATCGTCTGCATCTCGGCAGGAGCGACTGGCATTTCAAAGCGGACGAGCTGCTGCCTCACCTTTGCCTGTTCGAGAACTATGATGAGGAGGCCGAGAACGTCCTTGAGGGACACTAGCTCGATGTGGCGAATTCTGGTCTCGTCCGAAGACGGAAAGGTGGCAATGGCCATATTTCCGACGAGTCCGGCCAGGACGTCCGCTGCTTCGTTTCTCCACTCATCGATGTCCCGCTCGGCCACGTTGAGACGCTGTCTGGCTGAGGACTGAACCTCCGAGGGCAGTCGCGAGGGACCATCGACGGAGATCGTTTCCACGTGGAGACGGTAGGCCTTGTCGAGTGGGATAGCGCCTGCGGACGGGTGAGGACGGGTGAGGAACCCGTTCTGTTCGAGGTCCATGACGTCATTGCGAATGGTCGCCGAGCTAACGCCGAGATCATGACGACGCGCCAAGGCCTCGGACGCCACTGGTATGGCCTCGCGAATATAGTCGCTGACGATGAGGTTGAGTATGGTGCGTTCTCGGATCGATAGGGCCAAGTCGTCTGATAGCCTCGAAAGAGCGTTGGAGACATCTCGAATGTAGCACCGGAAATTGGGCGGTGTCAAGGATGCGAACTGAGTGCCGGGTGTATAGCGGAATGACCGCACCGAGCAAACGTCATTCAACCTCTACGGAGCCCCAAGGGTGAATGCTGGGACAGAAACGCGATGGAATCCGCGTTAGGGGAGGCGGTCCCTGCGGACGCGGCGGACTCCATAGAGAAGACCGACGGGTGCGAAGAGCATGAGTAGGGAGCCCATTCCCGCGGAGAGAGGCACAGGGCCTGCAAACGAGCACAACCCGCCTTCGGGTTCCGGCGTCGGGGCTTCAGTCGGTCCCGGGGTAGCGGTCACTACAACCTCTATGACCGTCTGACTCGGAGGCGTGGCGCGTTCATCCGGCGGAGGCGTCGGAGGCAGCGTCGGAGGCGGCGTCCGGGTGGGACGCAGGGTCGCCGTGGCTGTAGGAGGCGGGGTCGCCGTGGCCGTAGGAGGTGGTGTGGGAGTATCCGTCGGCCGGGGGGTAGGCGTAGGCGTGGGCGTAGGAGTAGGTGTACTCGTCGCCGGGCCGGCCGTAGGCTCCGGTATCGGCGTGGGTGTGGATGTCGGCTCAACCGTGGGAGTCGGGTACCCGATGAAAATAATCTCGAAGTCGGTCTTCCGCGCGCCACTCTCGAACGTATCGAGGGAGACCGACTTGAAGTCGTTCAGGAAGAACTCGATCGGCTGACCGATGAAGCTCGAGCTCCCCGGCGCAATAACCAGGTTCTGATAGCCCTGGCCGACGATGGCTGCCGGTAGGGACTCATAGCCCGTGCCGATGCGTGCCGTCAGGACCGAACCGGGAGGAATGGTGGCGAGCCCGGCGATGGTCAAATTTCCTGAGTATATCGCCGGTTCAGCGGTCAGGGGTGTCGGCGTGCTGGTCGGTGGCATAGTCGGCGGAGCCACAGTTGCCACTGCGGGCGGAGGAGTCGGTACGGAAGGAGTCGGCGTATCCTCCGGCAGCGGCGTAGGCGAGGGCGTTACGAGATGCGGAAAGGTCAAAACAATCCCTGTCTTGAATGCCTGCGACGGAGGGTCTGGTGGGCCGGGGAAATAAGTATACGTAAACGTCTCCGCCGCCACTACGTCTTCGCTGAGGTGGAAGGTGACGGGTTGACCGTCGGCCGACCGATTCTTAGCTCCAATGGTTAGGTTGTTGTATTTGCCATCGACGATGGGCCTGAAACCCGACATGGACCCCCCGACCATTGCAAAGAGATACGTGCAGTCGGGGATTGGATTTCCGGCGACCGAGGCCGTCCCGGAGAAGGACATGGGAAAGGCGGGAATCGCTCCGTCCGGCGGAGGGGTCGCAGTCGGCGTCGGAGCGCCCTCTTCGGGAGTGGGAGTCGGGGTTGGAGTTACCGTTGGGCAGACAACCCCTTGCGTCTGTGCATCGAGGGTGGAGGAGTCGGACAGTGCGAAGTAGATCATTCCTCCGAAGAGGAGTGCTGCTGTTATTGCCGCTGCCAGTCTCGTGGTCATAAGTGGGGTGTTGGGTGGTTGGGTTCCAGGTCCTAAGGCCTTGAGTCGTTCGACCCTTTTACAGGGTCTGAGTGAACGGGACCAAACACGAAACCCGTTTGGAGCTTGAGTTCCAGTGATTCCCGCCTCGGCGGGACTTGTGGGGCTTATGCAAAATGCCCTTCAACAAAGAGCCTCCCTCCTCATTGTATCAGAGGAGGGAGGCCCCCTTCATTCGGTTTTTCCTATCCTAACCCGATTGTGCGGTTCTCGCTACGGGACGAGCACCGTGGCGCTGCCGAGGTAGGCCCAGTAACCGTGGCCGACCTGCAGCATACCCGTGTGCTGGTTGAACGTGTCGCTAGAAGCGTTGTATGCGTACGTCCTCACGACGTTGGACACGTAGTCGCCAACACTGGAAGCGTCGTCACCGAAGGCCGCTCCGCCGCTCACGTCAAGCACCGGCAGGAGGTTCCAGCCAGCGACCAGGTTGACCGTCGGCAGGAGGGTCACCCCACCACCGGTCGGCCTGGTAACAGGCACGTCCAGTGAGTCGAAGGCATCGGTGAAGATCCAGTAGGCCGTGCGAGCGCTGATGCTCTCGAGCGAACCGGCAAACATTCCGTCGTCACCGCGCGAAGCGGAGAGCCAGGCGCCCGGCTGGGTCGGATCGTACGTCAGCACGATGCTGGCCGGATGATCGCCCATTACGTCGTTGATTCCGGACATCTGTGGCTCTGCCGGCAGGGACACGAGGTTCCAACCCGGTGTGAGACTGACCGAGAACGGATCGGGCTCCTTGACCTCGATCTTGATGGTCACGGGGTCGCCGAGGGCGTTACCGAGTCCATCACTACCGTTGAAGGACATCTCGTACTCGCCAAGCGCAAGGTTGCGGGCGGAGATGAGTAACTTGTTCGCGGAGGGCTTCGTGACGTTGAAGACGACAGGACTGTCATCGCCCCAGTCGCTTCTCGCGCCAGTCTCGTCACCCATCGGCGTATTGACCTCGAAGGCACCGAACATCAGGCCGGTGAAGTCTACTCCGCCGTGGGAGTCGCCGGTGTACTCTGAACCCTCACTACCCCAATCGATTGTGATGAACGGGTTGGCCGTCGTGATCCCGTACGCATCGTCGGAGATGGAATCTGCGGCAATAGCGCCGTGACCCGGCAGCGTGATGCTGGTCGGCCCCGGCAGGCTGCTGTCGAGCTCGAACGCTACGTCTCCTTGAGAGGCTTCGTTGGCGGACGTGTCCTTACCGCTGACCTCAATGTTGAAGAGGCTCGAGTCGGAACCGCTATACGTCGCCATGTAGTGGTCGGCGGCTATGAGCGACAGCCTCGAGAGCCCTGAGGACGCATCATTGTCGTCACCGTCGGCGATGCTTATCGTCGGAAGGGTCAGCAGGGCTTCATCGCTCCGCACCCTTATCTCGACCTCATCCTTGGCATAGCCCGGCTCCACCTCAACCGTCAGGGTCGGGGCGATGCCGTCCGTCGCGGTCACCGCGGGGGTGCCGGTAGTGACGTTTCCGGCGCTATCGGCAACCGCGCCCACCACCTTGACGGTCGGCGTCGCGTCGGAAGCCATCGATGCAACCGTCAGGAAGGCGCTGCTGCCTGACGATGCCACGTCGGCCGGAACAATGTCGTTCACACGGAAGTCCACCGCCTGCAAAGAATCTCCGTCGAGATCCTCGTCGAAGACCACCCGCACTGAGGTGGAATCTGCGGCCGAGGCATCCTCCACCACATCGCCGTCATCGTTGAGATGCTGGCCGGTGACGGCGCTGACAAGCGCCGGGGCCTGCGTGTCGATGCGGATCGTCCACGGATCGCTCTCAGCCATGTTCCCCGCGTTGTCCTCGACGCTCACGGTCCACTCGATGATAGTCACACCTGCGGGAACGCCTTCCAACTGGACTTCGGACCTGAATCCGTTATCAATGGCGATGTGAGTCGGTTCGCCCTGCGTAACCTGCTCAGGCGAGCCGGTGCCGGCATCCGTCGCCGTGACGTTGAAGGAAATGGAGTCTTTGTTGACCAGCGCCTCGGTGTCGGTCACCTGGGCCGTCAGGCGCACACCCCGAATCTGCGTCGAGTGACCGTCACCCGGGGAGATCAGGGCAACGTCCGGCGCGGTGTTCTCAACCGTGACCCGGTCGAAGCTCTCGGCCCCGCCTGCGTCCTCATACGTGACGGTAATGAGGGAGCCGGCTATCGCCGCGACGCTGTTGGTCGCTTCGTCGGATGCGTCCGCAGTTACGAACTCTCCCATGAACTCACCGGTATCTACGCCGGTTTCCATCAAGCTGATGTCGAAGCCTGCGGTGTCCTGCGTGCTCGTGACCCTGACCGTCACATCGTTCACATCAGGCGCCTTGTAGGTTGCGGTGAACATTATGCCGCCATCGGGCACCGTCACGTCATCGTCGGAACGCAGGATGAAAGCTCCGCCCTGCGGGTTTTCGAGCGAGAACGGGTGTCGTCCATCGCCGCCTACCGTCGACTCTGCCGTCAACTGGTCCCAGACACCCATGATGGCACGCGTCGTGGTCTCGTTCGTGCCATCCGGTATCACCACGTTAAGGACAACGTCGCGGTAGTCGACACCGATATTAGAGTCGCCCATGTCCCCTTCCCCAGTCAGGTCGTACGCACTGGATGAGAGGATCGGGGATCTGGCCGTCCGGAAGCGAACGGCCTCGTTGCCCGCTATAGTACGACCAGGGACCACGAAGGACAACATGCCCGCGCCGTAGCCCTCGGTCTCTACTTCACCGACGTTGGCGGCCGGATCACTTACGGTTATGCCCACCATTCCATCGGGGGCTTTTATGTGGCTCTTGCTCAGAGTCACACTACCGGTTGCCGCAGTGGCGTGCGACAACACGAATAATGACGTTAGCAGCGCCAACGCCAGTACGAATGGGAGAAACCTTGCCTTGCTTTTCACTATCTACCCCCTTTTGGTTCGGCTAGTGTCGGAGTTTTCGGACACAATGGTTTTGATGACAAACGAGTGAAGGGGAGCGCACGGCTCCCCGCTGGTACTGGTCCCGCTCGTGGAGCGGAGGCTGGTGATGCCATGCGTACCTCTCTTTGCGGTCTCATCAAGGCTTATGCAGTTGTACACTATGCCTTCTCTCATGTCAAGGCGTATTTCGGCACACCACAACACCGTTCGCCGACCGGGGTTTCGGGCCCCGATACGGCTCATCGGCTGTGCGCGACGCAGTCGGCCTTGACCGTACGTTGCGAAAGCTATGGGAACTATATAGTACCTTTGTCAGTGTTGTCAATATGAATGTGGCGTAGGATTGCGAGGGATTTTTTCGGCCGGGGCAGGGTCGAAATATGCCCCTTCTCTATAGTCTCTTCTCTGGCGGAGGGAGAGATATGGGGGCGCAATGCGTGGTTTCTCCATAGCGGAACAGGAACATCGGGGAGCTAGGCGTCCGATGCGCCGAGATTCATGAGGAACTCCCTGTTGTCGCGAGCTCGAGCGAGGCGTTCTCGAACTTTCTCGGTGGCCTCGGAGGAGAGGTTAGCGTCGTTGGTGATCATGCTGACCATCCGGCGGAGGAGCCAGACCTGTCGAAGGGTGGCTTCGTCGAGGAGGAGCTCTTCGCGCCTGGTTCCGCTGCGAGGAATGTCGATGGCCGGGAAGACGCGGCGCTCGGCGAGTCTTCGGTCAAGGTGGACCTCCATGTTGCCTGTGCCTTTGAACTCCTCGTAGACGACATCATCCAGTCGGCTGCCAGTGTCGATGAGGCAGGCGGCAAGGATGGTGAGGCTCCCGCCGTGCTCGACCTTGCGTGCGGCCCCGAAGAACTTGCGTGGCGGATAGAGAGCGACGGGGTCCATACCGCCGGAGAGAGTCCGTCCGCTGGAGGGGACTGCAAGGTTGTAGGCGCGTGTGAGACGAGTGAGGCTGTCGAGGAGTATGCACACATCCTTGCCTGCTTCGACGAGCCGCTTGGCGCGATCGAGCACAAGCTCGGCCACCTGGCAGTGCGTCTCGACAGGCTCATCGAAGGTTGAACTGTATACCTCTCCCTTAACGGACCGCATCATGTCGGTAACTTCTTCAGGGCGTTCGCCGATGAGGGCGACCATGAGGTGAACGTCCGGGGCGTTGGCGGTCATGCCGTTGGCTATCTGCTTGAGGATAGTGGTCTTGCCGGCCTTGGGAGGGGAAACGATCAGCCCGCGCTGCCCGCGCCCGATGGGGGCTACGAGGTCGATGAAGCGGGTGGCCAACTCGGTGCGTTTGTTTTCGAGCTTGACGAGTTCGTAAGGGGAGACGGGGGTGAGGTTCTCGAAGTGAGGCCGTCCGCGCGCGGTTTCGGGGTCCATCCCGTTAACGTCGTCTACCCGGATGAGACCGAAGTACCGTTCGCTGTCCTTGGGAGGTCTGACTTGGCCGGATACCTCGTCCCCTGTCCGAAGGCCGAACCTGCGGATTTGGGACTGCGAGACGTAAACGTCGTTGACGCCGGGCGCTCGGCCCTTCGGCTTGAGGAAACCGTAGCCATCGTTGGTGATGGAAAGTATCCCACTGGCGAGGAGGTTACTGCCGTTCTGCTCGGCAATGTTCTGGAGGAGCCTGTTGAGCAAAGTCTGGCGTCGGGGGCGGGAGCCGTTCTCGAACAGGCCGAGCTCGCGGGCCATTTCGAGAAGCTCCTGGTCAGTCTTTTCTTGGAATTTAGTAATATCCATCGTGTTCTCCGAGGGGAATTGCGTGTGGTCTGCGGAAATTCGAGGAAGAGCGAGCGCGGGGCTTAGGTCGCGGGACGGCTCTCTACTCCTTAAAGTACTGGGGAAGGGGGGGATGAGTGTCGCAGGGGCTGGCTCTTTGCGCCTCCCATGCGGAGGGGAGACAATGGGGTTCTCCGGCTATGTGCCTTATCTCGCGCTAGAAGGAACACCTCGCGCCGAGGGCCTCCGGCTTTAGTTTGGAACCGGAGCAACGTTCGACATGGTTCCGGTGGGAGATTACTCCTTCGCGAAACGGAAGACCCAATAGGCCTTGCCGGCGCGGGGGAGGTTAGAACATTAAAGGGGCAATGTGTACTGTATCACGTCCAAGCTCAGGTTGTCTATAGGGTTTTAGAAGAAATCGAATGGTCAGGACGCTCGATGGGAAGGATATGCTGGCCTCCCTCACGGAGAGTGCCCCGAGCCACGTCGATAAACTCCCGGAAGAGCGGATGCGGTCGATTTGGGCGAGAGAGGAACTCCGGGTGAAATTGGACGCCGAGCATGAAGGGGTGGTCCTCGATCTCCATGATCTCGACGAGCCGGTTGTCGGGTGATAAGCCGGTCGGCCAGAACCCGACGGCCTCGAATGACTCCCGATAGGCGTTGCTGACCTCGAAACGATGGCGGTGACGCTCATCGACAACGGAGACCCCGTATGCCCGCCGGGCGATTGAGTCCGGGACGAGGCTGCACGGGTAGACGCCTAGACGCATGGTGCCTCCCATATCGGTGACGGAGCGCTGGTCGGACATGAGGTCGATGACGGGATGCTGCGTGTTCGCGTCGAACTCGGTGGAATTGGCGTCCGGCTTGCCAAGCAGGTTGCGGGCGGCCTCGATGACCATGACCTGCATTCCAAGGCAGAGTCCGAAGTACGGCACCCGGTTCTCGCGGGCGTACCGCACGGTCTCGATCATGCCCTCGACACCTCGTTCGCCGAACCCTCCCGGAACGACGATGCCCGATACGGACTGGAGAAGACGTTCGGGACCGACGCGCTCGACCTCTTCGGCGGCCACCCAGTCGATCTCGATATTGCTCCCGTGCACAAGTCCAGCGTGAAAGAGCGCTTCCTTGACGGATAGGTAGGAGTCCTGAAGGTCGACGTACTTCCCGACGAGCGCGATGGAGATCTTGTGCTTGGGCTCAAGTATGGAATCGACGAGGGCGCGCCAGTCGGCCATATCCGGTTCTGTCGCGGAAAGGCTCAGGTTCTCAATGATGATGTCGCCAAGCCCCTCGTCCTGCAAAAGCATCGGGACCTGATAGACGGAGAACGCGGTCTCGGCGCCAATGACGCTCCGGCGTTCCACGTCGCAGAAGAGGACGATCTTGTCCTTGATGTCGTCCGTTACCGGCTCTTCGCTTCGGCAGATGATGGCGTCGGGCTGGATGCCGTCGCTGCGGAGCTCCCTTACGCTGTGCTGGGTGGGCTTGGTCTTCAGCTCGCCGGTCGTGGGGATGTGCGGCAGGTAGGTGACGTGGATGTAGAAAACGTTGTTCCTGCCAGCGTCGTTGCGCATCTGGCGGATGGCCTCGAGGAACGGCTGACCCTCGATGTCTCCCACCGTCCCCCCCACTTCGACGATTATGACCTCGGCCCTGCTCTCTTCGGCGAGGTCGAACATGCGCTGTTTGATGGCGTCGGTCACGTGCGGAACGATCTGGATCGTGCCGCCCAGGAACTCGCCCCTCCGTTCACGGGCGATCACGTCCTTATATATCTGTCCTGCGGTGACGTTGGACGAGCGGGTGAGGTTCACGTCGATGAACCGCTCGTAGTGGCCGAGATCAAGGTCGGTCTCGCTCCCGTCCGTTGTGACGAAGACCTCGCCATGCTGGTAGGGCGACATCGTGCCGGGGTCTACATTAAGGTAGGGGTCGAGTTTGATGACCGAAACGGTTACGCCACGACTCTTGA
>JAPPDQ010000145.1 GCA_028875495.1 Chloroflexota bacterium | reverse complement strand
AGGATGGCCTTACTCCCAATAGCATACATCCATCAACAACTACTTTTGAGACAGACTCCTTGTGGTTGCCCGCCTCCGACCCGCACCCATTTTCATTCCAGGTGGTGAGGATGGCAACCCTCATGAAATACTCCGAACGCAGCGAAGCGAAGTGAGGAATCTAAAATCCATAACCGCAAGACCGGATAGCCAGTGCCGTGCTTCTATCGTGACCAAGAGTGAAAACAGCGGAAGAATTCTCCATATCAGCTTTACGTTGGGATAGTCGGTTCAGATTCTTCGACTCCGCTGTGCTCCGCTCAGAATGACAGGGCCGGGGGTGCTCTCTCGTCAATGGAGAGTGGAGCGACAGTCAATACCCCTGTTAGCCCGCCACGCCCTCGGTGGAGAATCCCCTCACTCCTCCGATTTGACAGACAAGAACACATGTACCACACTAAGCACAGGCGGTCACCCACCGCCAAGTCCTCGCAGAACGAGGAAATGGAACAAAATGGAACGAAATGGAACAAAAATAAAGAAAAATCTCTTTGGGCGGGTGCTCACTCCTCCCCATCTGGCGCCCCTGCAGTCACTCGCCCAGCCACCAAACTTTACAATAACGAGAGAAAATGCAACAAAATGCAACACCATGCAACAAATTTACGAAAAATACTCGCACCTCCCCGTCTAACGTCCTCCCCAACCCTGGACTGTGCCACCGTAGTTGCGCGAGTGCCACCCGGACCGCCCGGCAGTGCAATCTGCTCCATGATCTCAACCTCGGAGAGACGCCAGTCACGCCCGTGTTACAATCGCACCTATAACCACTAACCACATCTACGACGACAGCGGGAGGACATGTGAGCGCGAACATCATCGACGGGGCGAAGATTGCAGCCGACGTACGGGCCGAGGTGGCGAAGGACGTTGCGGCGTTTTCCCAACAACATGGCTTCGTCCCGCACCTCGCCGTCGTCCTCGTCGGCGAAGACCCGGCCTCCAGGGTCTACGTCCGCAACAAGCACCGCGCCGCCGCCGAGGCCGGTATGAACACCAGCGATGTGACGATGCCCGCGTCGACGACTCAGGGTGACCTCATAGCCGAGGTCCGTCGGCTCGGCGACGACCCGAACGTCCACGGCATCCTCGTCCAGCTTCCCTTGCCGGATCACCTCGACCAGTACCCCGTCATCGAGACCATCGACCCGCTGAAGGATGTGGACGCCCTCCACCCCTTCAACGTCGGCCTGCTGTCCCAGGGTCGCGAGCGGTTCGCACCGGCGACTCCCGCCGGCATCCGCGAGATGCTCATCCGCGACGGGCACGACCCCGCCGGTAAGCACGTCGTCGTCGTCGGTCGCAGCGAAATCGTCGGCAAGCCTGTCGCCTCCATCCTCATGCAGAAGCAGTCCGGCGCCGACGCCACCGTCACCGTCTGCCACTCCCGCACCACGGACATGCCTTCGATCACCCGACAGGCTGACATCCTCATCGCCGCAATAGGGCGACCCCACTACATCACCAGCGACATGGTCAAGGGCGGCGCGGTCATCATCGACGTCGGCATCAACCGCATCGACGCCCCGGAGCGCAGGCGCGGCTATCGTCTCGTCGGCGACGTCGACTTCGACGCCGTATCCGAAAAAGCGGCGGCCATCACCCCGGTGCCCGGCGGCGTCGGCCCCATGACCATCGCCATGCTCCTCCGCAACACCCTGAAAGCCGCCAATCTGGCCGTCGACGGCGCATAGACAGGCACAGTGCTGATCTGAAAGAAGGGCGGAGCCATGATACCGAATCATGACTACCATTCCGACACTCAACGACGGCTCGAAGAGGGCCTTGAAGAGAGCGTCCAAAGGTACGAAGCCCGATTGGTGGAAGCGGAACGGGCTGGGGTGAATGCCCATCGTGTCCAGACGCGCGGCATTGGGAAGGTGCGTAATTGGCTGCTGGCAGTGTTCACGGTTGCGGTGGTCGTCGGCGTGATGGTTGCCGCCTACATTCTCGCCAGTGGGAGTGCTACCGAAGAACCGCCTTTCCTGCAATGCGAAACTCAGGAAAACTGTCCCACGCCGTTAGAGTAAACGGTGTCCCGGAAATCGCTCGATTGACGTTGCGTCGATCCCGTTGCTACCATGCGCCGGGAGTTCGACATGACCGACAACGTCCCAACCGCAGACCTCGACGAGATAGACCGCCTCATCAACGGCTGCACCCTCTGCACGCTCGGCTCCAAGAGGACGATGGCCGTGCCCGGCAACGGCTCCCGCACGTCCGACCTGATGTTCATCGGAGAGGGGCCGGGCTACTACGAGGACCAGCAGGGCCTCCCGTTCGTAGGACGCGCGGGGCAGCTCCTCAACGAGATGCTGGCGACAATCGGCCTGAGACGTGAGGACGTCTTCGTCACCAACATGATCAAGTGCCGCGCGCCCAACAACCGCGACCCTCTCCCAATTGAAATCAGGTCCTGCGGCCCCTATCTCGACAGGCAGATAGAGCTCATCGCCCCCAAGGTGATCGTGACTCTGGGCAGGTACTCCACGGCGAAGTTCTTCCCCGACGAGCCCATCGGCAAGCTGCGGGGAACTCCCGCCAACTGGAACGGCATCACCATCTACCCGATGTACCATCCCGCCGCCGCCCTTCGGAATTCAACTATCCGCGGCGCTCTCGAACGCGACTTCCTCAAGCTCCCCTGCCTGCGGGGGGTCTGGCCCGCACCGACGCCTGCCGCGCCCCCGCCTCCTGAGCCGCAGACTACCCAGTTGGGCCTCCTCGACGCGCCGCCCTCCCAACCTTCCATTGAGCCACCTGAAGATCCCGTGGCTGCACCTCCGGACGAGACACCCCCCGACCAGAAGCAGCTCGGCCTCTTCTAGCTCTGCGCCGCGCAAATGACCCGTTGGCGACATCGTTAAAACCCTTACCCGTACACGGTCGTTCTAGTAGAATGAGAAGTGTGCCCCCTATTTCCGCCGGAAGTGATACCTCCTAGATGAACGACATTCCTCTGCGCGTGATCCCGCTGGGCGGCCTCGGCGAGATCGGCAAGAACATGATGGTCATCGAGTACGGGGACGAGGCTGTCGTCATCGACTCGGGCGTCCTGTTCCCCGAAGAGAACATGCCCGGCGTCGATTTCGTTATCCCTGACATCTCCTATCTCGTCGAGAACGCCGACAAGATCACGGCCATCCTCATCACGCACGGACACGAGGACCACATCGGCGCGCTGCCCTACGTCCTTGACCGGATCGACGTGCCCATCTACTCATCCCGGCTGACGCACGGACTCATCACCGTGAAGCTGCGTGAACATGGACGACTCGCCGACGCGCGGCTGAACGTCGTCCAGCCCTACGAGCCGTTCACCATAGGTAAGCTCGGAGTCGAGTTCTTCCGTGTGTGCCACTCCATACCGGACGCCATGGGCATCGCAGTCAGAACACCGCTGGGAATTGTCATTCACACCGGCGACTTCAAGGTCGACCACACTCCTGAGGACGGGAAGGGTACCGACTTCTCCGCGCTCGCAAGGATGGCCGAAGAGGGCGTCCTGCTCCTGTGCTCCGACTCCACCTACGCGGAGGTTGAGGGTTACACTCTGTCCGAGCGTGTGGTCGGCGAGACACTCGACCGCGAGATCGCGCAGGCCCCCGGCCGCGTGATGGTCGCCACCTTCGCCTCCCTCATCTCTCGCGTACAGCAGGTCATCGACGCCGCCGTCAGGTACGACCGCAAGGTCACCGTCGTCGGACGGAGCATGGTCAACAATGTGAAGATGGCCCGGAACTTGGGCTACCTCCGCGTCCCTGACGATACGCTGGTTTCGATGAACGAGGCCCGCAAGCTGCCCCACGCTCAGGTGGTCATCATCGCCACCGGCGCGCAGGGAGAGCCGACCTCGGCCCTCGTGCGCATCGCCAACGGCGAGCACCAGGACGTTGAGATCGAAGAAGGCGACACCGTGATCGTCTCTGCCTCCCCGATTCCCGGAAACGAGACTCTCGTCGCCCGCACCATCGACAATCTTCTCCGACAGGGCGCTAAGGTGCTCTACAGCCGTGTCGCCATGGTCCACGTGCATGGTCACGCGAGCCGCGAAGAGTTGAAGATGATGCTCAGCCTCGTCAAGCCGCGCTTCTTCGTTCCGGTGCACGGCGAGTACCGCCATCTCGTCGCCCACGCCGAACTCGCCGTCTCGGTCGGCGTCCCTCCCGAAAACGCCTTCGTGCTCGAGGACGGCGAAGTGCTGGCGCTCTGGGAAGACTACGGCGAGGTAATCGACGAAGTCCCCGCGGGCCACGTTTACGTGGACGGCCACCGGCGTTGGGACGATACGAGCAAGGTCCTCGACGAGCGCAGGAAGCTCGCCAGCGACGGCGTCGTGACTCTCACGGTAACCTTGGACAAGGAAACTGGAGATTTTCTGAGCCATCCCCTTGTCAAGACTTCGGGCTTTCTGGACGTTAACGGGTCCGATGGGATCCTCGAAGAAGCCTCGGAGATCGTCCTCGACGCCCTCGACGAGCTCAACGGGAGCGAGCGCCGGAACGGCAAGATCGAGCCAAAGATCAAGCGCGCCCTCTCGAAATACCTCTACGACGAGACTCGAATGCGTCCAACCATCATCGTCCAAACGGAGCTTGTGTGATAATGCGTTTCATGCGCCGTATACAGAGTGCTGCTAATCAGGCCCTGCGCCGGGTAGGGAATTCCGGCGATGGATTCACGCTCATCGAGCTCATCGTCGTTATCGCCATCCTTGGCATCCTCATCGCCATTGCCATCCCTACGATCAGAGGGTTCCTCGAAAGCTCCAGGGAGCAGGCATACGAGGCCGACCGCAGGATCATTCAGCTCGCCGTCGATGCGTATTACTACAGCCCCAGCAACGACCGAGTCAACAATGTGCGCCAGTACCCCATCATGGGCAAACGCCATACCATTGAGGGCAAACCGGCTTGGGACACCAACGCGCGCCTCTATCTGGATAAGTGTGAAGGATCCGATGCGGATGATCCAATTGATCTCATAGAATACGAAGAGAGATTCGATGAGCAGCTTCCGCCCCTTCACCCCGTGCTGGGAACCCGCGGCGGCACTCCTATGTGGCGGGAAGGGACCGGCCCGAACCGGGACGACGTGAGAAACAACCCGGCACGGGACCGTAACCTGCTGTACTGTCCGTCAAAAAGTGGTGAAGAGCAGTCTGATTCGGACGGCCGGGATGACGGTGATATCGCCGACCACTGGTTGGCCGCCCTGGCGACCCCTGCAGGTGCCGAATGCGATCCCGAAACCACTGCCGGATGCATTGTGTTCAATAGCCGCGACTACCTCATCGACTTCTGTGTGCTGGTAAGGGGTGGGTTCATCGAGGATATCCCCGAATCAGCGTCCACCGATCACGATCGTGAATGTGTTGGTGGCTCAAGCGGTACCGACACGGCCGAATCAACATCCACCCAAGATCGTGGAAGCTACACGTGGTATGTCGATGATGGTGGCAAGGTCCAGAGCCTCTACTTCTTCCTGCCCACCGATGACCGCAGAGGCTACTGGAATGCGTATCCATAGATCCTAGCGCCCGCCTCTCCCGCACTGCCGCAACTGTCCTCCCGGCGATCCGATAGCCGCCGCCCCCCTCGCATTGCGCCCCGGGTCATTAGAGGCCGCCATTCGCCCGCCAAACACTCGCCAAAAGACTAGAAAAATTCGGGAAATAGTTTAAAATAAGGTCGGATAGCTGAGTGTCCGGCTCTATACGCAGTACACGAAGCAAATACTCTTTCCCGGTGGTGTGGCGATGGCGCAAGACGTTAGCAACGCGAACATGACCTCGATGCTCCTCCGCTCGATCTTGTCGTCGTGGTACGCCAGGATTGTTCTGTTGACGGCGCTTGCGGCTGCGGCCGGCGCTGCCTACTGGTACCGCGACTCCATCTCGCTGACCGCCGCCTCGATAGAAGAGAGTGTCATTTCGAGCCTCGGCCTCGGCGTCGTCGCAGTTGCGCTGTGGTTGGTGGTGTTTACGTTCGCCATCTTCGTCCACCAATCACTGTTCAGCCACTACCGCCTGTGGCTCGCATCGCCCTTCCTGGTTGCCTTCCTTCTCGGCGTTCTCTCATTCTTTGCTCCATTCCAAGGTCCCCTCGCCCGCTTCACGCTGGAGGGGGATGTCACCCTCGGCGGGACGGTCGGCTACGCCATAGCCGGAGAGATCGTCTGGCTAGGCGTTCTGAGAGTCGCGGCTATCTTGGCCGTCGCCGCCGCAATCGTCGCGCCCGGTCTAGCGCTGGGTGCCTTCTCGCTGTTGGGCAGCGCTTTCTTTGGAATGTACATTCTGGCGATGAGTGTAGGCGGAGCCATCGAGCGGATGTTTAAGGCAAGGCCGAAGTCCGACAAGTCAAAGCCGCCATCCCCTTCGGAATCACCCTCGCAAGGCCGCTGGAGCGAGTCCCTCCGACAGACGATGGAGATGCAGGAGTTCCGCGAGAGGGTTTCTCCAACGTCCGCTTGGGAGCCTCGTTCCGAATACCCGGAACTCACCCTCGACGACGACGCTGAACCTCCCGTCGATGAAGAACCAATTGAGTCGTTCGAGCCCCCTATGGAAGCTGGGCTTAATGGGCTGCCTGCCTACCTCGCCGAGCCGAAGCACCCGGAACGTCGGAGCGCCTTTGCCCCCGATCCTGTCCACGACACCGATAACGACAACGGCGTCGTAGTCGACCACGTGGCGGATCACTCCCTGCCGGACGCTGACGACCACGATGTGTCGGGCAGGAAGTTCAACAGGCTGTGGGGCGGTGGAGCGCTGGACTCCGAGAACGGGCCCTCCCCTCAGGCCGGTCCTGACGCAGCCGCGAATGACGGTCACGGGCGAATGATGTCCATGATGCAGGCTGTGATGGGCGCGGCCTCGTGGAAAAAGCCGTCGCTGTCCATGTTCGTGGACGCCAACGAGGGTGGAATCACGCAGGAAGAGATGAACGAGACCGCCCACACAATCCGCGAGACCCTCGGACACTACGGAGTCGAGGTGGAGGTCGAGGACGCCCAGCCGGGCCCGACGGTGACGATGTATGGACTCGTCCCCGGTTGGATCCGCAGACAGAAGCAGGTCAACGTCACCGACGCTGACGGCAAGCCCAAGCTCGATGAAAAGGGCAGACAGATGAAGACCCGCGTAGAGACCAAAACGAGGGTCAAGGTTGACGCCATCACTGCCAGAGAAAAGGACCTGTCACTAGCGCTCAGGACTCCCAGCATTCGCATCGAGACTCCGGTCATGGGCAAGTCGCTCGTCGGTGTCGAGGTGCCCAATCCCAACCCTGCGCTCGTCACTCTCCGGAACGTGATGCAGGACCGCGAGTTCGACAAAATGCGCAAGAAGGCCAAGCTGCCCGTCGCAATCGGCAAGGGCGGCAGCGGCGAGACCGTCAACATCGACCTCGCCAAAATGCCGCACCTGCTCGTGGCCGGCTCGACCGGCAGCGGCAAGAGCGTGTTTGTCAATACGATCATTTCCTGCCTGCTCATCGAAAAGGACCCGTCCGAGCTGCGCCTGCTGTTGATCGATCCTAAGCGCGTCGAGCTCACGCCATACAACGGCATTCCCCATCTCCTCACGCCGGTCGTCGTCGAGACCGACCAGGTCGTAAGCCTCCTCCGTGGCCTCATACGCGAGATGATGGACCGCTACCGCCGGATGGAGGAGGTCGGGGTCCGCAACATCGATAGCTACAACAGGAAGTCGCTCGACCGTATGCCGTATCTCGTCGTCGCGGTCGACGAGCTCGCCGACCTCATGATGACCGCCTCCGTCGATGTCGAGCAGGCCCTCTGCCGTCTGGCACAGCTTGGACGCGCGACGGGAATACACCTTATCGTAGCCACACAGCGCCCGTCGGTAGACGTGTTGACCGGCCTCATCAAGGCCAACTTCCCAAGCCGTGTGAGCTTCGCACTCACATCCCAGGTCGACTCGCGCACCATCCTCGATACCGCGGGCGCGGAAAAGCTCCTGGGTAAGGGTGACATGCTCTACCAGAGCGTGGACATGTCCAGGCCGGAGCGTGTTCAAGGCGTGTTCATCTCCGACCAGGAAATCGAAAACCTCGTATCGTTCTGGAAGACGACGCCTCGCGGCCCCATGGCCGACATCAACCTTGAGCCGGTCGGAGGAGTCGAGTCCGACGATGCGGACGACGATGACGAGGACATCGAAGGCCGCGACGACATGATGGACAAGGCCATCGAGCTCGCCACCCGCCAGAAGAAGATATCCACCTCACTGCTCCAGCGTCGTCTGCGAATCGGCTACCCGAGAGCCGCCCGCCTCATGGATCAGCTTGAGGAAGAAGGCATCGTCGGCCCAAGCGACGGCTCCAAGTCCCGCGATGTTATAATAGGCGTATAGTCGGACCCTCGACGTACCGGCGGCCAGTCGGCCATAACATCGGTACCGAGTCCGGGAACATCGTGGACCCGACGCTTCGGACCGGAAGGCGACACATGGTACGAAACATCGCCGACATGCTCAGCTCCGTCATGAGTCGGACCGATCCCGACGAGGGGACTGCCGCGCGGGCGTTCTGTCTCGTCTGCGATGAGTCGCTCGTAGATTCGGAACTGTACCAGCGACACAATGTCTGCCCGCGGTGCCGGTTCCACTTCAGCTTTACCGCCAGAGAGCGCATCGATACCCTGGCCGACCCCGGCTCGTTCAAGGAGATCAACCGCACGGTCACCTCGCTCGACCCGCTCTCTTTCTCGTCGCGCACCTCCTACAAACAGAGCGTCTTCCGCGATCAGCGACGGACAGGCCTGACCGAGGCCGCCGTCACCGGCACGTGCTCGATTGGCGGCACTACGGCTGTACTGATCGTCCTCGACTTCGGGTTCATGGGCGGTACCATGGGATGCGTCGTCGGCGAGAAGGTGGCCCTTGCATTCGAATACGCCACGCGGCGCAAGCAGCCGGTGGTTGCCGTCGTCACGAGTGGCGGCGTCCGAATACAGGAGGGCGTTCTCTCCCTCATGCAGATGGCCAAGACCGCCATGGCGGCCAACCGTCTCGCCGAGGCGGGCCTGCCGTTTATCTCCATCCTGGCGAACCCATCCACTGGGCACGCCTACGCCAGCTTCGCCAATCTTGCCGACGTTATCGTGGCCGAGCCCGGCGCAATCGTGGGCCTCTCATCCATGCGGGCCGTCAAGAACTCGGATGATGAGCCCAGCCCGGCCGATTCTCATTCCGCCGAGTCGCGGCTCCAGCACGGCATGATTGACGCCGTCGTCGATCGCACCCAGTCGAAGGACACCATTGCGGCCCTTCTCGACATGCTCATGTCGAAGTACCACCTGACTCGTCGCGACCAGCACGAAGGATACGTTCAGCCTCCACGAGCGGCTTCCGTCTCTGCGTGGGAGGCCGTGAATCTCGCCCGCCATCCCGAGCGTCCCACCGGCCTCGACTACATGAGCCAGATGGTGACCAACTTCGTCGAGTTGCACGGCGACCGGGTCTTTGGTGACGACGAAGCGCTCGTTTGGGGCGTAGGCCAGCTCGGAGGCCAGACGATTGTCGTCATCGGCCAGGAACGCGGCGACCTGGATGACGCGCAGCAGGGCGGTCGTATCTCTCCGGAGGGGTTCCGTGAGACGCAGAGAGCCGTGCGTCTGGCCGCGAAGTTTGATCTCCCGATAATCACCCTGATAGACACGCCGGGACCGCACATCAGCACGGACGCAGAGGTGCGCGGACTCGGTAGCGCCATCGCAGTAGCCATGGCCGAGGTGGCCCGTGTCGAGGTGCCGTCCATTGCCGTCATCATCGGTGAGGGAGGCAGCGAGGGCGCCCTGCCGCTGGCGGTCGTTGACCGCGTCCTCATGCTCGAAAACGCCATATATTCCGTGATCTCGCCGGAGGACGCCGCAGCCCTTATGTACCAGGACGCCGCCCGCGCCGATGAGGCGGCGGAGTCCCTCAAGCTCACGGCACACGACTGCTATGAGTTGGGCATCGTAGACCTGATAGTCCAGGAACCGACGGGCGGCGCTCACACCAACCCGACCGAGGCCATCCGGCATCTCCGCCGGATGCTGCTTCAGGAACTCTCAGCGCTCCAGGCGGGCTCCCGAAAGCGTCTCCTCCGTTCCCGTTACAAGAAATTCCGTAAAATGGGCGAGTATAGTTCCCACTTCCGTACCGCCATCACCCGCGAGGTGAACTCGCTTCGCGGGATCGTGTCAACTCGCGTCCGGCGAATGCGCCGCAGCCCTGAACCGGAGCCGGACGAAAACAATCATGTCGCCGACGGCTTCTCGAATGCCAACGGCAGTAGACATGGAACGTAAAGGCCAACCCGTCCGACGGCCCGCGCTCTGCAAATCCGGTTTGACACTGCCACTCGTACACAATAGCATCGAGAGAGTACGAGCCCCCGTAATTCACCAGCGGTAATCACACGTCTCTTAGAGTCGGCCACTGCATTCAGTGAGCCATGCAAGCAATAGGGGAAAAACATCGAATGATGAATGATCGCAGATGGCTCAAGGCCATCGAGCAGACGTTTGTAGTCAGGTTTCCAAAGCAGCATCTCGCTACCTTCGGCGCGACGAATATCAAGTACTACGTCGTGACCGAACCCGCATTCCAGGAGGAAGTGCCTGAGACGTACGAGGGCGTCGTGCGCACGGGCAAGGTAGTGGCCGAGCGGCCCGCCATCGTAACCCCTTCATATATGTCGAACCTGGACGGCTTTAGCTCGGAGGCCTACGAGTTCTTCCACGACCTCATGCGCACCGAGGGCCCGAACAGTCCCGGCATCATGTACCGCTACAGCAACAAGCCTGAGAACTCCGAGGTCGTCGGTGGCGTTCCCACCGACATTGCCCACCGCATCAGCAGGGACCTGAACGACCGGAAGGAAGAGCTGTCGGTCGTCATGGTCGGCGTCGACGAGCTGTGGGACGTTGCGCTCCTGAAGTTCATCTACGAGTTCACCGCTTCGTCCGTTGCTGGCAACGTGCAGGAGCTAAACGCTCGAGGTCTGCTCAACCCCGAGGAAAACTTCGGCGGCGCTCCTTCCGCTGCCATCCAGCAGATCGACCGCCTATTCCGCGAGGTGGAGCGAGGCAATCGGGGCAGCATCGACCTACTCAAGCAGGAAATTGACCGCTGGGGCCTCTTCGAGTTCTACCAGGACAGGTTTCTCAACCTGTTCAGGCAGTAGAACTTACTCCAACTCCAGCTTGACCTCGGGCGCTACGTATGCGTGGTCCTTCGCGTAGACCTGCAGCCGCCCGCAGGCGTCCGCCACGATGATTCGGTCTTGCTCATCGACCTCGATTCCCGTCGGTCGCTGGAACCGCCCCATCTGGGTATAGTCCTTGACCATCCGATACGCCTTGATGGTGCCCGGGTCGCGCCGGATGATGTACTCACCCGCCTTCGACAGCGTCGTCGCGTCACCGTAGAACGTGGTCAGAACGTCGCCGTTCGGCTCGTACACCTGCACACGGCGGTTCCCAAAGTCCGTCACGTACACGTCGCCCTCGCTGTCCACCGCCACGTTCGCGGGACTGTTCAATTCCCCCCCGAACGACGTGCCGAATGACATCACATACTCACCCTCGGACGAGAATTTTTGTATACGGTTGTTGCCCCAATCGGCTACATACACGTATCCGTCACGATCGATTGTGATGCCCCAAGGGCGCTCGAACTCGCCCTCAGCCGATCCTTGCCCCCCGAAGCCGGAGATGAATTGCCCGCCTTTGGTGAACTTCTCTACGCGATGGTTGTGGCTCTCAACGATGTACAGATTGTCCTCTGAATCGAACGCGATGCTGCTCGGACCGTCCAGTTCACCCGGTGCGCTTCCGGTCTCACCCCAGCTTTCCAGCCACTCCCCAGTCGGATCGCTTCCGGGATAAGGTACAACTCCCTCCGGGTCATATCGTCGAACCACGTTTTCGTGCTCGTCCGTCACATACACCCAGCCCTCGCTGTCGAGAGCGATGCCGCCCGGCCACGTGAAGTCCCGCCGCGCGAAATCTCCCAGGTGGTGCTCATCCAGGGTGGTCTTGCCGATCCGACCGTTGTCACGGTGCTCCAAGCCCTCCGTGTACTGAAAGCCCTTGTTCAGCACGAAGAGGATCTCGCCTGGCGCGACTGCGAGGTCGGTCGGGTAGCGAAATCCCCCCGTCTTCCCGTTGTGCTCGTTTGTCGGGCGTCCCAGCGCCCTGTCGAAGTGCCACGTTCTTCCTGCGGCCGTCGTCGTAATCATGTGTGTATTCCTACCCCAGTTCCAGCTTCACTTCCGGCGCGACATATGCGTGGTCCTTGGCGTACACCTGCAGCCTGCCGCACAGGTCGGCTACGAGTACGCGGTCCTCGCCGTCGATCTCGATGCCCGTCGGTCTCTGAAACCTGCCCATCTCTGTGTAGTCCTTGACCATGCGGTACGCCTTGATAGTGCCGGGATCGCGCCGGATGATGTACTCTCCCGCCTTCGACAGCGTCGTTGCGTCCCCGTAGAAAGAGGTCAGGATATCGCCGTTGGGCTCGTACACCTGCACCCGACGGTTGCCGAAGTCCGTTACGTAAACGTCTCCTTCGCTGTCCACTGCCACGTTTGCCGGTCGCTTGAGATCCCCGCCGAACTCCTCGCCGAAGCTCATGAGGTGCTGTCCATCCGGCGTGAACTTCTGCACGCGGTTGTTTCCCCAGTCGGCGACATACACGTCTCCGCTCTGGTCGATGGTGATCCCCCAAGGCCGGTTGAACTCTCCAGCGTTCGTGCCCGGTCCTCCAAATGTCAGCAGGAATGTCCCGTCCTTCGTGAACTTCTGCACGCGGTTATTTCCGCTCTCAAGGACATACAGATTGTCGTTGGAATCGAACTGCATCCCTGTCGGCCCGTCGAGTTGCCCCGGATCCGAGCCTGACTCCCCGAACGTGGCAACCGCCTCACCGTCCGGGTCGAAAGTGGGAAACGGATGAATGGCTTCCGGATCGAACTTCCTGATGACGTTCTCGTGCTCGTCGGAGACGCAGACCCAACCCTCCGAGTCCACCGCAATGCCTGCGGGCCACGTGAACTCTTGCCGCGCGAAGTCGCCCAGATGGTGCTCGTCGAACGTCGTCTTGCCGACGCGTCCGTTGTCCCGGTAGCCGATCTGCCCCATGCCGTGCTGATTGCCCCGGCTCAGCACGAAGATGTTGCCGTCGGGCGCGATCGCGAGGTCGACCGGATAGCGGTACCCGCCGACCTTCCCATTGTGCTCGTTGGTAGGCCGTCCCAGCGACCGGTCGAAGTGCCACGTTCGCCCCGCGGCGGTTGTGGTAATCATGCCCTCTTCATCCCATGACCTTCACAAAGGGAAGTGCGACAAATTCAAATCAGGGTTGTAGGCTAGTTCTGAATGAGCGCCGGCTTCTCGAACGTGCCGTTCACGATGGGCTTGGCGTCCAGTTCAAACCAGTCTTCCAAGATGGTGGTGTAGACGCCGCGAAAGTCTTGGTCGGGCGCGAGGTCACCTTCTCGCAGGTCCTCGGGTTTCATGGATGGGTACTCGTTGTGCTGCCCGCCCTCCGCCTTCGGCCCGATGATGAACGATACTCCCCCCGCGCCGTGGTCCGTGCCGGTTCCATTCTCCTTCACACGCCTGCCAAACTCAGTGAAGACGAACATGATGACGTTGTCGGCCGCATCCTGTGCCTTGAGGTCGTCCCAAAAGTCCGTCACCGCCGAGGCCACGTCGCTGAGCAGCTTCGGATGGTTGTTCACCTGGCTCGCATGCGTGTCATAGCCGCCATGCTCGGTATAGAAGATGCGCGTTCCCAGATCCGCCGTGTGGATCGTGGCCACGTCCCGCAGCTTCTTGGCGAGCGGAATGTCGGCGTACTCCACGTTCGACTTGTAGCCTGCTGGCGCCGTCTTCAGCATGTCCGCGCCCTTCAGCGCATCGAGACCGGTCTGCGCTAGGTAGTCCATGACGGGGCCGGAACCGATGGCTGGCGAGTATATGTTGGCGAAGCGGTCGAGCATTTTCGCCCGTTCCTGTCGCTCCTCGATGCCCGTCAGCAGACCGTAGGTCGAGAGGTCCGCCACCGACGCCACCGACGCGCCCGGCGCTACCAGCGCCCTGGGAAGACCCTGTCCGATGTTCACCGCCGTCACGGGGTTCTCGCCCTCAGGGTCGAGGTCGCGGATGGCACGTCCCAGCCAACCCTCGGTGCCGACCTTGTGCGGCTCGGAGGTGTGCCAGATATCCATCGCCCGGAAATGCGACCGCGTCGACTCCGGGAATCCGACTCCGTGGACAACGGCCATCTCGCCACGGTCGTAGATATCCTTCAGCGTCCCCATGGCCGGGTTGAAGCCGACGCTATCGTCGATCTTCATGACCTCGTCTTCCGATATCGCCAAGGTCGTGCGATTATCGTAGTACAAGGGATCACTGTACGGGACGACCGTGTTCATATAGTCGTTCCCGCCCGTAAGCTGCAGTACCACCAAAACGGGCTGTCCGCCGTTGCCGTTTGTGCCCATGCCGACCTCCTAATAATCAAGCACGTATCTTACCAAACGTGCGTCAGGTTCGCTAGACGATTAGGAGGCCATGATTGGTAGGGGCGATTCGCGAATCGCCCCTACGGGAGGTTATTCTCGGAGGAATCACGGAGAGCGCATAGCCTCTAATGGATCAGCTGTGCTTGCGGCCGGTCCTGCGGATTCGCCCCATGCGCGATGAGGATCTGACTAATCTCCTGAACGTTTCGACGCTGGCGGTTCTGCCAGTTCGTCCCCAGCGCCGTCGCCCCCCACGGATTTGTGAGACTAACATCCGCGCCTCTCGCTAGCGCCAGCCTGACCATCTCAATCGAATCGCTGTAGACCGCTCCATGCAGCACGGTGCTTGCCCCATTGCCGCCCCCCGGAAGTGTCACCTGGCTGTTGATGTCCGCACCCCGGTCGAGTAGCAGATTGAAGACGCCGGTTTCGGCCATGTTTGCAGCGATCTTGAGAGGAGTCTGCTCGGCCATTGGCTGGTCTATGTAGAGCGCTTCCAACAGACCCGGATCGTCGTCCAGCATCACTTGAACCGTCTCCACCCACCCCAGTGCGCACGCAGCGTGAATCGTCATCGGGGCGCCGCGCTTTTGCAAGACATCCACCACGTCGCCTCTACCCTTAAATGCCGCGTCGTGAAGAAGCGACACACGAAAGACGTTGAAATTCATCAGAGCCGGCTCGGCATCCAATATCCCGGCCACTCCATCGGCCTCACCCTCGAGGTAGGCCTCCATCAGCAGTCGCCGTTGAGCCAGGATTTCATTCGCCAGGCCGTTGGGGAGCATGCGTATCTGCGCGTGTTCGTTCAGCAGCTCGATCGTCGAGACTTGTCGCTCTTTCCGGGCCTGCTGGATGGCAGTCATGCCGTCTTTGTCCACGTACTCCGGGTCGGCCCCATGACAGATCAGCAACTCGACTGCCAGGTTCTGCCCGTTTCCTGCCGCGATGCTCAGGTCTTCCCGTCCCAGTCCGTCCGGCGGGCTGTCCTCGCCCACGCAGCGTCCGTGATCGAGCAGGACCTTGATCTTTGGGAGATTTCCACCCCACGCGCCGAAGAAGTTGTCTGCCCTGTTCGCGTCCGCCCCGGCCTCAAGCAGCATCTTCAATGCGCTAACGGTCCCGTTCCGCAGAGCGACGCGGAGGGTCGAGGCCTGGTTCCCTTCTCCCTTGAACTCCGGATCGGCGCCATAGTCCAGCATCAGGCGGACTACATCGTCCTTCTGGTAAGAAATCACCATGTCCAGCGCGGTCTTGCCGAAGTGGTCGACGTCGCGCCACACATTGGGCTCCGCCCCCGCTTCAAGCAACATCCTGATGATCTCGTAGTCGCCGTACCGTCCTGCCCAAATCAGGGGAACGGGGCCTTCCCCAACGGGATTGGCCGCCGTTGGATCGTCGCGCAGCAGCTCCCGTACCCGCTCGGCGTCCTTGTCCATGATCGCCCCGAAGATGTCCTGTGAAACGCCGCGCTCCAAGATGGCCTGGACGCCAGCGTCATTACCCATGGAACGCGCCGCCATGAGTGGCGTGTAGCCGCGTGGATCACGCGCGTTGACATCAGCCCCTCGTTCCAGCAACAAGTTGAAGATTTCCCGATCACCCGCCGCGAGGACGAGCGGCACCTCGCCCTCCGGCCACCGCGGATCGACCTTCTTCGTGCCGTTCAAGAGGGATGGATCGGCGTCCAGCAGCTCTCGCGTCTCCTCCAGCATCCCCATTCGAATCGTGTGCTGGATGCCGTACTGTGCCCCCGCGTCGATCAGCAGCTTAAAGATCTCCTTGCGCCCGTGACTCACTGCCGTGCTGACCGGGTTGTAGTCGACTCCATCATGGCCGCCCTTTTCGGGATCGGCCCCGTTCTGGAGCAACAGCCTGACCATGGCCACTCTTCCCGCCCACGCAGCCGCGTCGAGTGGCGTTGATCCTACTGTGTTTTCCTGTCCGCCCACCGCGTCAATGTCAGCCCCGCGGTCGATGAGCAGTTGGGCGACCTGGAGGTGGGGCTCATGGGGATTCGCATCGTCTTCGACTTGATGAGGAGAGGAGCGGTGGAGCAGGGTATCCCCCTCCTCGAAGTCGCTCCGAACGCGAACGTGTACGAGCGTGGGATCCTTGTCGAGCAGCGCTCGCACCCGGTCGACATCTGCATCCTCGACCGCCCTGAGGATGGCCGCGACCAGCTCCGGCAGATCGCCTTCAGGGTAGACCGGCCCCTGTTTGCCGGCAGTGACCGACTCTACGTGTCGCTTGAGCGCCTCCCAATCGGCGAGGCCGTACTCAATGGCAAGTGCGCGTTGGGCGTCCTTGAGGCCGAGCTTGGCCCCGAAGATGTCTTCGTCCGAAAGACCCGCCAACTGGGGCAAGGATTGACGGAAACGCAGGGACGCATCGGGTTCCCGCGACTTGAAGGCCCTCCATAGGTCCTTCGCCTGATTCCGAAGCTGCCTGAGGTTGGGATTGGACGGCAGCGAAAGCTGAGGGGACATGAGACACTCCTTCCTCTCGCCTGTGGTCCGCGTGCATCAGGCAGAAAGAGCGTCGAGTGATCGACAACTGCATCGGCTAAACGGTGAGGTGGCCTCAGGCCTTTCCGCGGACTCGGCGGCTCCCTCCGGAGCAACGATGTGACGATAGCAGAACCTTAGACATTGAGTCAAATGAGTCCCTCGTTCGTCGTGGATTTTGTTATCCCAACCGGAAGCGGTAAACTGGTATGGCGGTCGTAACAACCTACTGAAAACCCGATGCCTGCATTCACAATGGCAACCATCGTACAAAAATACGGCGGAACTTCCGTCGCCGACGCTGAGAAAATCAAAAACGTCGCGGAGCGTATCGCGTCCGCGTGTCATGGCGGCGACCGTGTTGTCGCCGTCGTCTCGGCTATGGGAGACACCACAGACCGACTCATCGAGCTGGCCGACGAGGTGTCGAGTACGCCCGAGTCGCGGGAGTTGGACGCGCTCCTGTCGACGGGCGAGCAGATGAGCTGCACCCTCGTCGCCATGGCCCTGAAGTCGCTCGGACTCGATGCAGTCAGCCTCAGCGGCGCTCAGGCCGGCATCCGCACCGACTCCCGCTACGGCAAGGCCCGCATCGCCGCAGTCGACGCCGGACGCATCCCGGGAGCGCTTGACGACGG
>JAPPDQ010000184.1 GCA_028875495.1 Chloroflexota bacterium | reverse complement strand
CTTTACGGCACTAACGACGACCGTTTCATCGTCGATATACTCACCGACGTTCTGCACGTTTTGCCGCAGAGTGTTGGACGGGACCGCCAAGATCGTGAGGTCGGCTTTGTCGAGCGCCTCCCTCGGGTCGTGCGTGACCCGCATGGCTTGGTGAAAGGACGCGCCGGGCAAGTATTGACTATTCTCGTTGGCGAGTCGGAGACGCGCGGCCTCTTCGTCCGAGCGGGCGAGGAGGCGAACGGTGTGCCCTTCCCGTGCCGTTATGATCGCGAGGGTCGTCCCCCAACCGGTCGTGCCGACTACGCCGATCGTGGCCATCGGAGGCCCTTCCCGCGCTGGGTTTCCTCTTGAGCGGGGACCGTATCGACTTTCTGGCCGAGCTTGCGCTCATCGCCCCTAATGAGCCGCTGGATGTTGTCACGGTGCTTGAAGAGGATGATGGGCGCGCCGACCGCGCCGTACAGGGCATATTGCCAAGGTACGGAATCACTGACCAAGGCTATAACCGCCAGTGTAAGCGAACCCAATGTTGCCGCGACCATGGAGCCGAGCGATACATATCGAGTGAGTGCGACCAAGCCGACGCCGATTACCGACGCCACGATTCCCGCGATTGGGGACAGGGCGAAAAGGGCCCCCCAGCCCGTCGCCGTCCCTTTGCCGCCTGAGAAGCCGATGAACACCGACCAGCTATGTCCCGCGATAACGGCGATTCCCGTGAGGGTCTCGACCAGAGGCGCCTCGGCGATGACCATGGCTAGGACTACGGCTCCTACCCCCTTGCCCATGTCTAGGGCGAGCACCAGGATGGCGACGGGCGGGCTGACCGTGCGCATGACGTTGGTCATGCCGATGCTGCCGCTTCCGTGGTCGCGAACATCGACGCCCCCGAAGAGCTTGCCCGCGATATAGCCGAAGGGGATTGCGCCCAGTAGGTACCCGAGCGGGATGAAGATGAGATACTCGATCACTTCTCCCCCCTTCGCTTGAAGCGCATCCTCAGAGGACTGCCCTCGAAGCCGTAGGCGTCGCGGATGGCGTTCTCCAAGTAGCGTTGGTAGCCGAAGTGTACCATGTCCGCGCGATTTACGTAGAAGGTGAATGAGGGCGGTCCCGTGGCGTCTTGCGCGACGCTGTATATCTTTGCTGCGCTCCTGCCGGAAAGCGCGGGCGGATGTGCGGCGACGGCGTTGAGAACCGTCCTTCGGAGGTCGTAGCGTGGAAGGTCCTTGTGCCACTGCTCCGCGACGCTATCGACGGTGTCCATCATGGCGTCGAGGCCGGTATTTTTCAGGGCCGAGATGAAGCGGATTGGAGCGAACGAGGCGAACTTGAACCGCTCCCGCACCTTGTACGTCGCGGTCTCCTTGTTCAGTCCAACCTCTTTGGCGACATCCCACTTATTGACCGCAAACACGATCCCTTTGTAGGCGTCGAGGATGTAGCTTGCGATATGCGCGTCCTGCGCGGTGGCCAGTTCAGTCGCGTCGAGAACGAGCACCGCCACGTCGGCGCGGTCGATAGCCCTGATGGATCGCAGGGAGCTGTAGCGCTCGATGCCAGGCTTGATACTACCTCTCCGTCGCAGGCCTGCCGTATCCACGATGAGGGTTCTCGTGTCCCCATGCGTGATGAGTGTGTCAACCGTATCCCTCGTGGTGCCCGGTATCTCGCTGACGATGGAACGCTCTTGACCCACAAGCGCGTTGAGCAGCATCGACTTGCCAGCGTTGGTACGCCCGACGAGGGCAACCTTGAGGTCGGCCTCCGTCTCCAGCATATCGGGCTCGGACGGGAAGGCTGCGATGACCTTGCTCATCAGATCGTCGACGCCCACGTTGTGGTAGGCGCTGATGGGAATCGGGTCGCCGAGTCCGAGGTCGTAGAAGTCGAAGACCTGCTGTTCGCGGGCCTCGTTGTCGGACTTGTTGACGGCGACGATGACTGACTTCTTGGCGCGACGGAGCGCCTCGGCAACGTCGTAGTCGGCTGGAGTCAGCCCCGTGCCGACGTCGGCCAGCATGACGATGACATCGGCGTCCTCGATGGCGACGTCGATCTGCGACCGCACCTTCTCCCAAATCTGCGTGGGGGTTGCCGGTCCGCCGTCGTTCTGCTCGTCCAATCCTCCCGTGTCCACGAGGATGAACGGATAGTCGGCCCACACCGTCTCCGTGCTGACGCGATCTCGCGTCGTGCCCGCGATATCGGACACGATCGACACGGGCCGCCCGACGAGGCGGTTGAACAGTGTCGACTTTCCCACGTTCGGGCGTCCGACGATGGCGACGAGCGGCTTCTTCGCTGAGTACATGGTTTTATGAGAAGAGTGCGACCATCACGGCGTTCTGCGCGTGGAGCCGGTTCTCTGCTTGATCGAAAACGACCGAGCGGAGGTCGTCGATCATCCCTTCGGATATCTCCGCGCCGGCGTAGGCTGGCATGTCGTGCATGAATATGCTGTCGGGCTTGGCGTATTCCATAAGCGCTGGGTTGACTTGGTAGTTGGCGAACGCCTTCACCCGCTCGGCCTTTTCCGCCTCCTGGCCCATACTGACCCACGTGTCGGTGTAGACGACATCGGCGTCGCGGACGGCATCCTCCGGCAACTCGACCCGGGTCACCGACGAGCCGCTGGCGTCAGCCCTCTCCATGGCCGTCTCCCACACGGAATCGGGGATCCCATACGCAGGAGGGTTGGCGATGACGAAGTCTGCCCCCACGGACGCGCAGCCAACGGCGAGGCTGGCGGCAACATTATTTCCGTCTCCGATGTAGGCTACGCGAATGCCGTCAAAACGGTCTTTATGCTGCGCGATCGTCTGCAGATCTGCCATTGCCTGGCAAGGATGCTCAAGGTCCGATAGAGCGTTGATGACCGGAACGTTCATGTGGGCCGCCATGGTCACCAGCGATTCGTGCGCGTTCACGCGGGCGACGATACCGTCGACCCAGCGGTCGAGCACGCGCGCGACGTCTTCCACCGGCTCGCGAACGCCGAGGTTCACGTCCTCCTTGGAAAGGTAAATGCAGTCCCCGCCTAGCTGTCGGATTCCGATCTCGAAGCTCACTCGCGTTCGGAGCGAAGGCTTCTCGAAGAGGAGCGCTATGACCTTGCCGCTCAAGGGCCGCGCGTTCGAACGCTTCAAGCTCTTCGCCTGTCGGACGATGTCCGCGACCTCGACGGAGGTGAAATCGGATACTGCGAGAAAGTCCTTCTTCATGCGGTTCCTGCCTCAACAACAAACTACGATAATTTAGAGTATCGCAATGAGGGGCTGCGAGGCTACTGCAACGGAGAGTCGCAACTGTTCAGAGTTGGTGAGTTGGATTGCGAAGACCCCTCTCTGCGTCTCTCCCCCAACGGGAGGTATTTGGCTAACCCGCCATTTCTCATTGACGGGAAAACAACGCCGTCACTGCCATTCTGAGCGCAGCGGAGCGGAGTCGAAGAATCTAAAGTGGCTGACACAGAGTAAAGCCAACAGAGAGCGTTCTTACGTTGTTTTCACCCTTGGTCACGATAGAAGCGCAGCACTGGCTATCCGGTCTTGCGGTTATGGATTTTTGATTCCTCACTGCGCTCGGAATGACAGTGAGACGGGGTCCGATCGTAGCTGGAAATCCGTTTTACCTACCCTCGTTAGCCCCTGGCGGGGGAGAGATACAGAGAGAGGGCCGTAGCCTCACCCTTCCATGCGGGAGATCGTCTGCAGGTCGATTCGTCGCGTCGCGCGGAGCAGCACGGCAAAGGCCACGAGCACGACAACGAGGATGCCAAGGTACATCGGCAGCAACGCGCCCCAGTCCGTGATCGAAGTGTAGGGCGGCAGCACGTCGTCGGGAGAAACGATAACCACCGATGAGACTGCGAGTTGGCTCATCTGGAATCCCGCCCAGGCACCGAGACCGATACCGACCAGCAGTATGGCTAGGTGCTCGAAGGCTAGAAGGCCCAAAAGCTGACCGTTTGAGAGCCCCAGCGAGCGGAGGAATCCCGTTTCCCCCTTGCCCTTCTCAAGAAAGGCCAGCAGATATGTCGCGTAGCCGATGCCGATGGTGATGAGAATGATGCCCACCGCCACGAATACCATCGATGTCCACCCTGCCGTGGTGAGCGGATCGAGTCGGGCCGTCTCGACCTGAGAGAGACGGTCGTAGATGGTGCCGGGCGTCAGCGACAGCGAGTTGACCCGCTCGACGACCAGTTCATGAGCAGCAGGGGCAACCGACAGGAACACCTCGTTCGGTCTGAGTCGGTTGGTCGGACTTATGATGTTGGCATGAAGGTGCAGGGCGTTCAGGTCCGCCAGGATGAACCCCTTTTCGCTGGGACGCATGGTCGGGAAGTGGTCGACGACCGAGCGAACTACCGACGGTATGGCCCTTCCTCCCACGTTCATGAGGATGAGATCGCCGATTTCTACCCCTACCGCCTCCTGGAATCCTGTGCTCACGACCACCGGAAGCTCGCCTCCCGTGGGGCTGAGATAGATGCCCCGTACGCCTCGCTGCCCCTCCTGGCCGAACCGGAACATCGCAGAACGGTCTCCATCCTTGGCGTCCCCGGCGAATGAGTACAGCCTGTCGGGCGCGAGACCAGATGTGATGATTGGAGTCCATCGAAAGAGCCCTTCGAAGTCCTCCAAGACGGTCGGTTCGCTGGAGCTTGCGGTCTCCACGTGAATGTTGTCGATCAGCAGCGCTCCGGGCGTGAGAGTGCCTACGCGGGACTCGTAGAGCTGCACCGATACGAGACTCAAAGGGTGTTCGAGCCTTGCAGGGATTTCACGACTCATGAGCTTCCATGGGGGCTCCGGTGGATCGTCCGGTATCACAATGGTGGAATCGTCCGAGTCCGATGACTGGCCTGGCGGAGTCTCCCAAAGCTCCCCCAGCGAGAGCGTGGAAATATTGCCGTCGCCCTCTTGAATGACGACCTGGATCCAGAGTCGTTCGATGGGACGCTGCAGCCTTGTCCACATGGCGATGGACGTTGAGTCCTCGGGCAGGACGATGACTTCCGGCGGAGGGTGCGCGTTCAGCGAGCGCATGATCTCTGCCAGCGGCTGCTCGGAAAAATCCTCCCGGTACCATGCGAGGAACGGGAACTCACGCGAGTCGACGGCGAAGACCTCCACCCCGTCCGGTCTTCCAAACCGCGGCTCGCGGTAGGCGGGTGAGGCCGTTCGCACGCCGGGGATGGCCTCGTAGCGTTCCAGCAGCGTCTCTATGGGAAACTGCGACAGGTAGACATTATCTCGAAGAGAGATGCGAACGTCGGCCCCGGCATCATACTGGGCCTGGTCGGTCTGGCCACGCTCTAGCGTGCCCCCCACCGTCGTGGCCAATACTCCCACGCCGGTGGTCATGACTAGCAGCAGAACGAGCCATGAGTATTGCAGCGGGTTGCGTGATACGTAACGCAGACCTATCGAGACCGACGCCGGGGTGAAGCGCGAGGCGATGTGGAAGACCACGAACGCAAGCTGGACAGGCACGATTGCCATGAGTAGAACGGTCGGAGCCGTGAGGGCTTCGGCGGTTCGTACTGGCTCTTCCGATAGAAACCAGTAGATGAGACCGAGTTGAGCAGCGTAGCCCGCGATCCGGTAGCGAATGAGGACTGATCTTGTGGTGAATAGATAAGCCGCGACTACCAAACCCAGGATGACGACCGGGCCGATCCACTCGCCGCTGAACGGGTCCTGCCGGATCTCTCGGTAGGATATCCCCACCGCAAGCGGGACGACCGCAAGGGCGAGCAGGATATGCGACAGTGCCGGAGACTCTCCCGCAATGAACCGCACCAATATCGGGAAGACTCTCAGGAAGAGGAGCGTGACAACCAGGAGGAAGATGACAGGCGCTAAGAGGAGCGCCTCGTTGACCTCCACGTTTCTGAAGAGACCGCCAGACAGTATCTTTCCTCGGTTGTACAGTTCCCAGAAAATCAGTCCGCCTATGGCGAGAAGGCCGATGTCGAGATAGTAGCGGTGGACGAATGGAATGGAGGGTGGCCTTGCCGATCGCAGCTTGTGAAGCAACAGGCCTCCCCGACTCCCGATGGCGGCAGGTATCGCGTAAACGACTAGGCAGGCCAGACCGGTAACGGCGGCCACGATGAAGGGCATCATACCGACGACCAAAGGCAGAAAGTCGCCGTTCGTCATTTCACGGAAGAAGGGGAGCACACCCGCCAGCGCCACTCCGGCCACGGCCAGGAATGGCGCGATGATGACGGCGATGATCGTCATCACCAGACCTTCGAGAGCGTAGATGCGAAATATCTGCCCTGTTGTCACGCCCCTGGCGCTCAGGAGCGCGGAGTCCTCTTGGCGGCTGCGGACGAGGTACGTAACCATCATCACGAGGAAGAAGAGGACCGTTGCCACCATCAGCGTTTGCAGAAGCAGCAGCGGCACGCGGGCAAAGAAGCTTCGGGCGTCGAACCGCGCCAGCATCCGGTAAAAGCCTGACGAGACCTCTGCCGCTCCCGGCATTCGCATCGCAAACTGCGTCTCGAACTCGCGGAAACTGTTGCGAATGTGGTTGGGAGTCCACCCCTTAATCACCTCCTTGTCGAGGCTGATCGTCCAGATGCTTACGCTCAGCGTTCCTGGGAACGTCGTGTCCACTGTCTCGACCAGCATCCCCATGTCGGTTATCAGGGGAACGGGAGGAATCTGAGGGTTGTAGACTCCGTCCCCGGGGTCGTCCGGGTCGGGCGTTTCCGGACGCAAATAGAGGCTGGGTGTCGGCAGCCAGAAATCCGCATTCGGGTCGCTCGGCTCTATGATGCCCACGATGGGTATGGAAATGACCTTTGGCAGGGTGAGGTCCGGCGTTAGCCGGAGAACATCCCCAACTTCGATCCGAAACTGTGAGGCTGCGAATTCACCCAGCACGGCTTCGAGCACAGGCGCATTGGAATCATCGGATGTTTGACGCTGCGGAAGACGGCCTTCGACAAGGGTGACGTGTTGCTCGAAGTCCGAGAGGCTCCGCAGCAGCGCCCGCGCCGCGGACCCGTTCGCAACTTCGGCGGGCGGCAGCGGGATGGCCGGAATATCGGCGTAGAACTCCAGCCCGGTCACGAATCGCCGGTGATCGACATAGATCTCGGAGATGTGCTCATCCACAAGCTCATCGAAAGTCCGGTCGGTCTCCGCCAGCCGCTGCTCGGTAAACGGGATGTAGTAGGCGAAGCCGAGCAGCTTCGACTGGAACCTTCCCAACCGATCGATCTCAAGGTTGAGTGCCAGCCGCTCGAGCGATCCCAGATAAATCGGCACAGCGGCGGCGAGAGTGGTGGCGAACAGGATGCCGAGGAAGATGCTTGCCAGCAGCATCTTGGCGTTCCTGATGCGTCTCAGGACGAGCTTGGGGGTTGAGAGTGAGCTCATAGGTGCAAGTCCGCCCTGACGTAGTGGCGGCTACTATACACAAAACGCCTACTGCCCGCATAAGTTTGCATGTTCGCGGCGTTGTCCACGCCCTCGACTGAATTGAGCGTATAATGGCCTCGCTCAACCCCCTGTACAGAGGAGGTCCGACGAATAATGCCTCGCGTGATCGTTCTCGGTTCCGGCACCCCCGCTCCCAGTCCCCTGCGATGGGGTTCGTCATTCCTCGTTCAAATCGGCGGGGAATGGATGATGTTCGACTGCGGGTTCGCGGCCACGTACAAGATGTACCGCGCTGGATTCAAGGCTACGGATGTCGACCATCTCTTCTTCACCCACCACCACTCCGACCACGACGCCGACTACCCCGCGTTCCTGCTCACGCGCTTCGACATGTCTATCGGCGTGGAAAACGAGATTCGAGTCTACGGCCCCACGCTCACCGAGCAGATCACAGAGCGGATCATGGGCGAGGGCGTCGGTGCATTCTGGCACGACATCGTCGCGCGGACGAACCACCCCCTGAGTTTGGGCGCCTACACGGGTCGCGGAGGCGTCCTTCCCCGTCGACCGCCGGTGATTCACGCGAAGGACGTCGGCCCCGGCAAGGTCGCGTCCGGCAAGGACTGGGAAATCACGGCCGCGCGCGTCGAGCACGTCCAGCCGTACCTTGACTCCCTAGCCTACCGCATCGACAGCGATGAAGGCTCGATTGTCTTCTCCGGCGACACCCGTCCATGCGACTCCCTCACGGAACTGGCGAAGGACGTTGACCTGCTTATCATGGAGTGCATTCGCCTCAAGGACGATCCGGCGCACGAGGTGGCGGGCGACTACGAGACGAGCACCGTGGGAGCCGGTCAGACCGCCACCGACGCCGGGGCCAAGAAAATGCTCCTCGTGCACCAGAGTCTCAGTCTGGAAGAACCGGAGGCACACACCCAAGCGATACGCGAGGTGCAGAGCGCCTACGACGGCCCGACCATCTGGGCTGAGGAAATGACGGAAGTCCCCTGGTGATGACATTCCCCGTCATTCCCACAAAGGTGGGAATGTATCCCCCTTTGGGACTGCTAAAGGTATCTCAACCGATTACCCCCGCCAGCATACCTGTCATTCCGAGCATAGCGAGGAATCTAAGGTGTCACGCCTTCGCTCTATGGTGCAGTCCGAAAATTAGTCTTGTTCTCCAAGCAACGATCCTAGATTCCTGACTTAGCTCCACTGCGTTTGGAATGTCAGTGGAAGGAGTTATGCGAAGGCCTTCCTTCGCAGGAATGGCGAACTACGAATACGCCACAACCTAATGGAAGAACTCGAGATAGGGCCCCGCCCACTCGAACGCCTTCGCCGATAGAAACAAGAGCGTCGTCGTCATCACGACCTTCCCGATGGCGAGGTAGATGAGAAACTTCACCACCGGGTAACGCACCGCCCCGGCAATCAGCCCCGCGGCATCCACCGGGATCAGAGGCACGAGAGCCGACACGAGGATGATGGGGCCTCCCAACCTCTTCATTCCCCTCTGGAACCACTCGTAGGACTTGTGGCCTTCGAGCGTCTCTGTCCCGTGCGTTCCGACATAGTACGCCGTCATCTCCCCTAGCGCGCCCCCAATCCCCGCCGAAACGCCGAGCAGGAGCCAGTTGAGGTCCTTCGCCATCAACAGCACCGCGGCGAATCCAGGGCTCGGCATCACCACGGTTGCCGAGCTGAGACACGTAACCACGAACGCGGCCACGTAGCCCCACACGCCAATGTCATCAAGGTACGGAAGGAGGGTCGCGGTGATGGCGAGAAGCAGCGCCGTTGAGATCACGAACAGCGCGGCCTTTTGAAGAAAGGTTAGTTGAATCGATGAGAGTCGATTGTAGAAGCCGACCCCGGCCTTGAGAGCGTTGCTAATCATTGGACGGACCGCTGGCAGCGGTCGGTAGCTGTGCTCCTCTCAAGTGTTCGGCTGGCAGGAACCGGGCCGCGAAAATGGCGAAAATGCCTACCGCCGTCACCGCAATCGACCAGAGCGTCATGCCGTTCGCCGCGTCGTGGAGGAGTTCGCCTGCCACGTCTATGGTGAGGTTGCACGAAGGCACCTCGACGAAGGGACACCATAGGGACTCCCACACGCCGACGAATGACGAAATCGATAACCCGACGACAATGAAGATGACACCGCAAACGACGAGCGTTATGCCGGGCCACCTCGCCATGTGCTTCGGATACAGGTAGAAGACTCCCGCGATGCCCGCAACCGCCGCTACGAATACGATTGTCGCAACGATTGAAAAAGCTCCGACAAGCAGCCGGAGTACCGTTCTCGCAAAGCGGAACCGTTCCAGGGTCTCGTGACGGCTCCCGACTGATTCGGCAATCTTATCGACTGCGCTGTACCGGCCACTGTCGTCAAGGTCTTCTCTAAGCTTGTCTATCGATTCCTCAATGACGGGATCGGCGACGGCCCGCGCGGCCAGCTTCAGGGCCGTATTCGTATCGCCGCTTTCCAGTGCGTTCACAATAGACAGTGCATCGCGTGCGAGGTTGGCCTTGGCGGTTTGCCGGGCTTCCTCGTCCGGGAGCAGTTCGGTCGACTGCACGAATGCGTTGATTACCCAGTTAGGAGGATATCTATCGAGGGCCGGAACGGTCTCGGGAAAGGTGCCCGCCGCTATGTTGCGAACGAGTGCCTCGACTGATCTCAATAGCTCTTCTTCGCCTGTCACCGTAATCGGCTGGGCCCTGTCAATCCGCTCGTCCACTAGGCTGAAGACCGCGGGCTTGATTCGCGGAATCGCTGGCGAGAGATCTATGGACACTTCGAAGGTGTCCGTCTCGTTGTTCAGAAATGCTATGACGGAGGTGACGTCCTCCTCGGAGGCGGTCTTGAGCTCGCTAGGTGGGAGTATTTCCTTCAGCAGCCATGCTTCCGTTTCCGGTTCGATGCTGAAGCCACCTACCAGACCCCTCAGCGCTCCCTCGAACTGCTCGCTGACGATGCCCTCGTCGTAGACGCGATTGTAGGCGTCGTGCTTTTCCAGAGCGTCGAGCAAGGGCTGTGGACTTCTCAAAGTGTCGCGAACGCCCATTGCGACAAATGCGTAGCCGAGCGCCAGGAAGGCCGTAACGCCGAGGAGAAGAGCGACTATTGATCTGAGAAAAACGCCTGCGGGCGACATAGTCCCGGTCCGGCTTTCAGCTGTGAGCGGCAGTTAGCTCGATATGTCAATGTCGAGGAGTTCTATGGCATTCAGGCCGAGAACGCGTCGCTTAGTCTCGTCGTCCAAATCGGCAGTGGTGATGCGACCTACCAGTGTACGCGCATCCATGAGAGGCATGTCGGAGCCGTAGAGCACTCGGTCGGCTCCCGCCCCCTCGACCAGGAACTCGATGGTGCCGTGTTCACCGTGAGACGTGCAGGTCTCCAGCCAGATGTTGCTTGACGACTGCGCGGCCTCGACCGCCTGAATTTGGCCCGGCATGGCGTTCCCGGAATGTCCCAGCACCCATCGGATGTTGGGATAGCTCTCTGCCAGCTTGATGAAACGGATCGGAGCCGTCAGAATGTCGCCCTCGTCGTTGAATGAGCTGTGGCTCTTGACGACGATGCGGTTCTCGTCGCACCACTCGAATATCGGGAAGTACGATGGATCGTCGATCGGCGCGCCCAGATAGTCGGGGTATAGCTTCAGCATCTTGAACTCTGGCAGCTTGAACACGCGCTCCAACTCCGACATGGCCTCGTCGAGGTAGCGCGGCGTGACGTGGGCCACGCCGAAGAACCTGTCGGGATTCAGGGCGACGAACCTTGCCACCACGTCGTTGCACCGTCTTGCCGTCTCGAAGAAGATGCAGCTCACCGGCGCGACATCGACACCCGCTTGGTCCATGATCCGAACGTACCGCTCCGGCGCGTCGTGCATACGGAAATGAGTCTGGCGTCCAACGTGGCTGTGCATGTCGATGACGGGGGTGTTCATTGATGCTCTCCCGTGAGTTGTTCGTGCTTGGAAGGGTAGCGGAAAGGGTATCATGTCTGTCGAGTCTCACGTTGGCTTTATCGCGCATTTTTATGCGGGAGTAACGATTGTTCGAACGTGACCGCATTCGTGCCGCCAGCACGGTCATCCACTACGAGGTGCACCGCAGCATGCGGCGTAAGAAGACCCTGGAGATCAAGGTGGAAGGGCACATCGTCCGTGTTGCCGTGCCCTGGAATACCAAGACCCGTGAAGTACGGGAGTTCGTACGTGAGCAATCGTCTTGGATCATCAGCAAACTTGCGGACTTGGCGCCGCCGGAAAGGAAGCAAACAGGGCCCGAAATAGACAGCGTCCGTGTTGAAGGCACGATCATCAAGTACGGGGTGATTCGTAGTAAACGGCTGAAGAAATCGGTCCGCTTCACCGTCGAACGCGGCGGCGTTTGGGTTGAAGTGCCTTCGGAGGCGAAGCCCGAAGCGATACGGAGCGCCGTACGCAAGCGTGCTGCCTGGATCATCAGCCGGTTGTCCGAAGCCACGCCGGTAGGAAAGCGGACAGGGCTCGAACGTGACAGCGTACGTGTCGGAGGCACTACCATCGAGTACGAGGTGCAACGCAGCAAACGGCGAAAGAAGTCGGTCCAGATCAGGGTCGAACGCGGCGTCGTCCTAGTTGTGGCGCCCTCAACTGCGAAGTCCGGCGGGATACGGAGGGCCGTGCGGGGGGGGTGAGGCGGCGTGGATCGTCAGCAGGCTGTCGCAGGCGCCGCCGGAGGGTGTTCAGAAGCGTTTCGTCAACGGCGAGTCGCTGCCGTACTTGGGCGAGGACATCCACATCGCTGTCCGTTTTGCCGACGTGCCCTCGCCGGAGATTCGACTCGACGACGGACGCTTCCGGGTCGCGGTTCCTCCGAATCTCAGGGGAAAGAGACGCCTGGAAGCAATGCGCCAAGCATTCTTCGAGTGGTATCGCGAGCGCGCCCTCGATCAGGTCACGGAGTGTGTCGACCGCTGGTGGCCCAAGCTCGGTCGCGGAGAGAGGTCGCGTGTGCTCATTCGCAACCAGCGCCGACGATGGGGAAGCTGCGCCTCCGACGGCACAATCCGCATCAACTGGCGCATCATCATGCTGGAACCCTCGCTCATCGAATACATCGTCGTCCACGAGCTGGCCCATCTAAGCGTGCGCAACCACTCACCCGACTTCAAGAAACTGATGTCAAGCGTCCTGCCGGACTTCAGAGACAGGGAGAAACGCCTCGGACAAACGGAGGGCATTCTTCCCCTATAAAACGTGTTGGGCGTCGCTTGGAACCGCCAAGCGTGTGAGCCGTTTGTCCTCTTCAGACCATCGAGGTAACTCGTGTATTTGCGCCATTTACCGCCACATTGCTGTTATTGTCGAGTTATGTTGACCTTGTCAAAATCTGTTTGACGAGGCGTGAACGCATACCTCAAGACCGAACATCTCGTCTGTTCCACAAAAGGTGGGTGGTATACTTGAACGCGGGAAGGCCGACTCGTGGGGGGTGACGTCATGCAGATTTCCATCGTCGGAGAGGCAGGGACGACCCCTGAGATCGCTGCTCTCGCGGAGGAAGTAGGGGCCGAGCTTGGACGGCGCGGGATAATTCTCGTGTGCGGGGGAGGTCGAGGCGTCATGGAGGCCGCGTGTCGGGGCGCGAAGTCCGAAGGAGGCACGACGGTCGGCATACTGCCGTCGAGCGACCCGGACGCTGGCAATCCGTGGGTCGATGTAAGGATTCCCACCGGTCTCGGACAGGGCCGCAACGTCATAGTCGCCCGGAGCGGCAGGGCGGTGATCGCCATCGGCGGGCGCTACGGCACCCTCACTGAAATTGCCCACGCCCTCAAGGGAGGCATTCCTGTCATCGGACTCCGCACGTGGACTCTTTCCAAGCAAAGCGCTATTGACCCGTCGATCATCGTCGCCGACGACGCCAAGGATGCCGTCGAAAAGGCTGTCGCGGCGGCAGGACGACCTCGTCCTACGGACATATCGAATGATTGAGTAGGGGAGAGTGAGGAACGTCGTGGCGAAGATATCGCGAGTTGTGGGACGAGAGATACTGGACTCCAGGGGAAACCCGACCGTCGAGGTGGATGTATCCCTCGATGACGGGGTCTGGGGACGCATGTCCGTGCCGTCCGGCGCCAGCACCGGCAAGAACGAGGCGCTGGAGCTCCGTGACGATGACGAGACGCGCTACGAGGGCAAGGGCGTCCTGAGAGCAGTCGGCAACGTCAACGACAAGATCGCTCCGGCCATCGTTGGACTCGACGCTTACGATCAGGAGGAGATTGACCGGCGGCTCATCGACCTGGACGGTACGACGGACAAATCGAACTTGGGCGCAAACGCTATCCTGGGGGTTTCGGTGGCCCTTGCTCAAGCCGCCGCGGCGAGCAGGCGAGTCCCACTCTACCGCGCTCTCGATCAGGACGGACGCCTCAGCCTGCCCGTGCCGATGTTCAACGTCCTGAACGGTGGGCAGCACGCCGACGACTCGACCGACTTCCAAGAGTTCATGGTCGTGCCGGTCGGTTTCGACACGTTCCGCGAGTCGGTCCGTGCCGGAGCCGAGGTCTATCACGCCCTTCGCCGGCTTCTGCGAGACCGCGGATTCGGAACAACGGTCGGAGACGAGGGCGGCCCTGCCCCCAGCGGAGTATCCAATCTCGGCGCGCTCAACCTTGTGGTCGAGGCCATAGAGGCGGCCGGATACCGTCCCGGTGAGCAGTGCTGCATTGCTCTGGACGTTGCGGCAAGCGAGCTCCGCCACCAGAACGCCTACATCCTTATCAAGGACCGCAGCATACTCTCCTCGGACGAGTTGATCGACATGTACGAGGAATGGATCACGCAGTATCCCATCATCAGCATCGAGGACGGCATGGCCGAGGACGACTGGAAAGGGTGGACGGCCCTCATGGAACGGATCGGCGACCGCGTGCAGATCGTCGGCGACGACCTGTTCACGACCAACCCCACCCTCATCAGGCAGGGTATCGACCGCAAGGCGGCCAACTCCGTTCTCATCAAGCTCAACCAGATCGGCACGGTCACTGAGACCCTCGAAGCGATCCGGCTCACCCAGAAGACTGGATGGGGCGTCGTTATCAGCCACCGCTCCGGCGAGACAGAGGACACGACCGTCGCCGACCTCGCAGTCGGCACGGCGTCGGGCCAGATCAAGGCCGGCGCACCCTCTCGCGGCGAGCGCACGGCAAAATACAACCGCCTCCTCCGAATCGAGGAGGAACTAGAGCACGAAGCCGAATTCGTGGGACCAAAGGTCTACAAGGTGTACGAAGGGTAGCGAAAATGACGCTCAAATCAGCCGACGTTCCAAGCATCGACGAGATTAGGACGACATTTGAGCCATTTCTCAGGAAGGGCAAGGCGAAGAGGGCAATCGTCTTCGGATCCTATGCCCGGGGTCAGGCAGACCGACACAGCGATCTCGATCTCATTATTGTCGCCGACACTTCGGCGGACTGGTTCGACCGCTATAGCGCTTTTCCGGGTGTATACAACATTTGGCGAGGCGGCATCGATATGCTCATTTACACTCCTAAGGAGCTTGAGGAGATGTTGGCGAGTCGCCGTGCGTTCATTGAGGACGCGTTGCAGGAGGGCGTGACCATCTATGAAGAGTAGTCGCGACGACGCGTTGCGATGGCTTCGCCAAGCCGAAAACGACCTCGCCTTCGCCCGTGTTGCTCTCCGTGAGGGATTCCATTCCCAAGCTTGCTTCCTATCACAGCAAGTCGCCGAAAAGGGAATGAAGGCCCTGCTTTACCATCACGGTGCGCGTTCAGTCACAGGTCATTCGCTGGCAGCACTCCTTGTCGAGTTGGGTGATACTCACCCTAAACTATCGGAAATTGCAGGGTCCCTAACGGTGCTGGACCAGTACTACATTCCAACCCGCTATCCCGACGCTCTTCCTGGAAGCGCCCCTTTTGAGGTCTTTGGATCCACCCAAGCAGAGGGTGCTATTGAGACCTGCGGGATTGGTCGTGGAGACGGCAAAGCAGGAAATTGAAGAGTGCTAACACTCCTCAACCCAGTCTCCCCAACACCTGCTCAGCCGTCCATGCGTCGGTGACAAGTGTCAGGTTCTCAAGATTGACCGGTACGCTCGGACACCGACCATCCAGCAGATCGACGAGAGCGTTGAGCTTCTGAGCGCCTCCCGCGACCATGATGACCTCATCCGCCGTACGGATTCGCTCAGGGGGTACCACGAGCACCTCTTCGTTGATCCCTTCTACCGCCCGCAGCAGGCTTGCCGGATGCTCGCGATCTCCCGTCGGGAAGAAGTGATGCGCGATCCCAGCCACGCTGTCCAGCAGAGTAGGGTTGCCGGACTGTAGCTCCTTGAGAGTCTCGATGTATGGCGCGATCGCCCCAAGCTGGACGTTCTGGTCGTGGTGGAGGAAGAACTGATGCCTCGTGTTGAGCACTTCAAGCCCGACCAGTGCCATGTCGAGATCGGGACTATCGGAGTATTCGACGTTGTGCCGTTGTTCGCCGGAGATCCACCCCCGCATGTAGGTGACCCCGCTCCGCGGCACTCCGAGTATTGACGAGAGTTGAAACACGTTCTCGTCGGCGTCCAGCGCCCTAACGGTTGGGACCGCCCATGCCCCGACCCTCGCGCCGCCGCACAGGGACTCGATTTGCATACTCCGATATCCTCTGAGTAGGGAAGGGCGCTCCTGCGCAAGATCGGCCACTCCCATGATGAGAAACCCCACTCCGCGTCCGGACGATACGCCGATGGTCATGCCGCGCCTTAACCTCGACGCGAAATACGAGGATGCCGCCTGCCCTAGGGCTTGGTGCAATCGATCGTGCGCCTCGAATGCTCGCTGTGCCTCGACGCCGTCGTCCGGCCCCAGGTACTCTTCGGAATATGCGTCGCCTGCTCCCTCGATCACCGCGACGTGAGCCCGCCAAATGTCCGAGCGATCCGAGAGAGCGTCGCTGAGGCGCTCGTCGATGCACACCCCGCGGGGACGAGTCCGTGCGGCCCTCGTGTCCACCAGCTCGAACCTGCCGTCGTCGAGCCACTTCGCAAGCCTGCGGTGCAGCGTGGCGGGAGATCGATGGTACCTATCGGCAAGCTGCTTGAGCGTCCACCTATCCAGCAGGTATCGTGTGGCGATTTCGAGCGCTTCGCCGTCCAGATCGTCAGCACCGTCAGGCATGAATCACCTTATCGGAGAATTGAAATGACATTTCATATATGAAATCACATTTCTATGTTGCTGCGTCTGTGAAACATAGTACCGTTGCTTGTGAGGTGAGTCAACGGTGTTGAGTAATCGGTTCCAGTGGCCTATTCTTTGGCGTACACGCTGGACAAATCTTCACCGAATTCCATCGCGCAGGAGGCGAAACAGATGACCACTCGGGTAGGAATCAACGGCTTTGGACGGATCGGACGGCAGGTGCTTCGCGCCATCAAGGAGCGGCACCCGGACGCGCTACAGGTTGTCGCCATCAACGATCTGACCGACACGGCAACGAACGCCCACATGTTCAGGTACGACTCGAGCTACGGCATCTACCCCGGCACAGTCGAGGCCACGTCCGACGACTCCATCTCCATAGACGGCGACGAGGTCAGGGTCATGGCGGAGCGCGACCCGTCGCAGCTCCCGTGGGGCGATCACGGTGTTGATATCGTCGTCGAGTCCACGGGGTTCTTCACCGACGCCTCGGCCGCATCGGGACACAAGGCGGGTGGCGCCAAGAAGGTCATCATCTCCGCTCCGGCCACCGGAGAGGACGCGACCATCGTGCTCGGTGTCAACGAGGACAGCTACGATGCCGACGCCCACCACGTCATATCAAACGCCTCGTGTACGACGAACTGTATCGCCACCATGACCCGTGTCCTCCACGACTCATTCGAGGTGAAACGTGGCCTGATGACGACGGTGCACTCCTACACCAACGACCAGAAGATACTCGACCAGGTCCACAGCGACCTGCGTCGTGCCCGTGCCGCCGCGGCCAACATCATCCCAACGACGACAGGCGCCGCGAAAGCCGTCGGTCTTGTGCTGCCAGAGCTCAACGGCAAGATTCACGGCATGGCCCTCCGGGTCCCGACTCCCACCGGCTCGGTGACCGACTTCGTAGCCGAGCTCGCCAAGAGCGCGACTGAAGAGGAGGTAAACGACGCCTACCGCGCCGCCGCCCACGGTCACATGGCCGGACTCGTCGAGTACACCGAGGAGCCCATCGTCAGCAGCGACATCATCCGAAACCCGCACAGCAGCATCATCGACGGCCTGTCCACCATGTCGATGGAAGGGAACATGGTCAAGGTCGTCGGCTGGTACGACAACGAGTGGGGCTACTCCTGTCGCACGGCTGACCTCGCGGCCTTCCTCGCTGGCAAGGGTCTGTAGGGACGTGTCCGACGGGCTGGTGATGGACCTGCCCAAGGCACTCCTCGTCGACCTCGACGACACGATCCTCGACTCGGACAGCAATGCCGACGAAGTCTGGCTGGAAGTCTGCCGGGAATTCGCCGGTCGTCTTGACGGCCTAACCGCGATAGATCTCCACGCCGCCGTCATGGACTCACGTGACTGGCTTTGGAGCGACCTTGAGCGCGCGCGGAAAGCCCGCCTCGACCTGTG
>JAPPDQ010000347.1 GCA_028875495.1 Chloroflexota bacterium | reverse complement strand
CTTCCAGTCAGCTGGAGCGGAGATCGAGAAGCCGATCAGGTGATTGGTGTAAGTCTGAGCATCGTTCGACGCCGCTGCATCCGACGCAACCATCACACCGGCGAGAAGCCCGGTGATAAGCGCCGCCGACCGGAACGCTCGGCCCAGACGCGAACGGATCACCACCACCACCTCTCGCCTGCCGAATTGCCGCGAAGTATACCAGCGCGTCGAATGGGGTAGCTAGAGTGAGTCGTCAGGCTATGACAGTTCTGGCTGCCCGGCCAGGATTCGAACCTGGGTCTGAGGATCCAAAGTCCTTCGTGCTACCACTACACCACCGGGCAACGACCTGCGGCTATGGGAGGGGTTGAGACCCCGTGCTGGGAGGCTGAGGCAGACTCCCCTCGTCCATGTCGTCCTCCACGGCGTTGTCCGCCTGGAACTTCTCGACCAGACGGAAGAAGTTGATCGACCACCCCACGCCGAACACCATCGGCGTGAAGATGCGGTCGTCATCCTCGTTCCAAAACCGATCCCTGAATCTGTCGACCGTGGGTACGCGGAAGTCGTACGGCATGCCGAGGAACCTGCCTACCGGCCGTCCCGAGCGGATGGAGTAGACGAGCGCCCCTACCGTAAGGGCGACGAACAGCGTTCTGAAGTTCAAGAGATGTTTCACGGCTGCACCTTAGATGCGTGGGGCGGAGGCTCCCATAGCGCCTGCCTTTACTATAGCGTATCGTCGGCGTGGAAATCACCGAAAAGGACTTTTCAGGGCGCGACCGGAGCACTGCAAAGGGGACATTGGGCCAGTGGTCTTCGCGTTCCCCTACCGGCACACCATCTCGCCTATACTGTAGACCATGCGTCGCACCGTCCATACCGGGGTTGTCTGGCACGATTTCTGGATCGGGTTCTTCGCCGTCGTCATCGCGGTAGGCTTCTTCATGGGGCAGGGAATCGTGATCGCTTTCGGCGCCATGGGGGTCGTCTCCGGGGCCATCTCGCTGGCCTGGAACCGCTTGTCGCTGGACGATGTGAAGTATGAGCGCCATTTGCCGCACCGCCGGGTCTTTCTCGGCGAGGAGATAGAGATCACCATTGCGCTCATGAACCGCAAGCCGCTGCCCCTGCCGTGGATCAGGGTGACGGACGAGCTGCCGGACGAGTTTCGAGTGGTCGCCGGCGACGTCTCCGAGAACGTGCGCCCGAAGGTGACCGCCCTCCGGCACCAGACCTCGCTCGCGTGGTACGAGCGTATTCGCTGGCGTTATCGCGTCAGGTGCGAGGAACGGGGCCTGTTCGCCATCGGCCCGGCGAGCATTCAGAGCGGCGACCCGTTCGGCTTCCTGCGGAGTCGCATGAGCAACGATACCCTGAGCCACGTGCTCGTCTATCCCAGGATCCACCCCCTGGAGGACCTGGGCATGACGGCGCACCGGCCCTTGGGCGACGTGAAGGGCCAAATCCAGATTTTCACCGACCCTTCCAGGCCGATGGGTGTGCGCGACTACCGCGCCGGCGATCCGATGAAGACCATCGACTGGAAGTCGACGGCGCGGGCCCAGAGCCTTCAGGTGCGCCGGTACGAGCCGAGCACCAGCTTCCTGGCCCTCCTCGTCGTTGCGGTGGACACGACCGCCCCACACTGGGCCCCTTATGCCCGCGAGAACCTCGAGCGGGTGGTCACCGCCGCCGCATCGGTCGCGTCCTACTGCGCGGAGCGCCAGCACTCCATCGGCCTGTTCTCCAACGACATGCCCACCCGGACCGACCGCATGATGACGGTCTCGCCGGGGCACGGTCGGGAGCAGTTCGCGGAGGTGCTCGCGGCGCTGGCGGGAATCCGCGCGTACGCCATCCGGCCCATGCACGAGCACCTTGCGCAGAACTATCGCCGGTTCCCCTACGGCTCGACGCTGATGATCGTCACGGCGTTCATGCCGCCGGAGTTCGTTCGGGTCATCGGCGACCTGGAGCGGCATGGGCACAAGATGGTCGTAGTCTACGTGGGGGAGGAGGAGTGCCCTCCGCTGGCGGGGGACGTCGTTGTGCACAACGTCCGGGAACGGCTCGACAACTTGGAGGCAGAGTATGCCGCTGCGGCAGGATAGAGTCGTACTCGCCGCCCACGTGGTGGCCGAGAGCGCGTGGATATTCGCGCTCGCGGGGATCATTGGCACGATGGCCGGTTTCGACTCCAGCCCGCTGTCCTGGTACGGCGTCGCCGGCATCCTGGGAACGACGGTATTGCTGAGCCGATTGACTCCGCGAAAAGGCGAGTATGTCGAGGTCCTGTACCTCCTCATGGCCGTCCTGGGCCTGGCTGTCACGTACGTGGCGGTGGCGCTGCACGTGGAGCCGGGTCAGCTTCGTCCGGCGTGGCCCATCGACTGGCTCATCAACGACGCCCCCGGCGGCTACACCTCGCGCGGCGTATTCGGCGCGATCCTTGGACTGCTTCTCTGGTGGAGAGGCACCCGCGTGGCATCGAACGAGTTTCCCACGGACGACCTCTCGTTCACCTTCCGCCTGGGAATGCTCGTGCTCGTGGTGGCGCTGATATACGACCTGAACACCGACGAAAGCCTCTCCACGTTCCCCATGGTCTTCCTGTTCTTCGGTTCCTCGCTCATTGGACTCAGCGCAGGGCACCTGCTGGAGGAGTCGCGACGTTCCTCGGATGAACGCACGTGGCCGAAGGCAATCGGGGCAACGGTCGCGGCAATCACCACGTTCGGGCTGCTCATAGCACTGATCAACCGCGGGGTCCTATCCTTTTTCTCCAAGCCCGCGACTGCTGCGCTGGACGCCCTTTTTAGAGGAATCCTCTGGGGCATCATCGCGCCCATCGCCTTCATCTTCGATGTGATTGTGAGCTGGCTCATCAACCTCCTGGGCATATTCGAGGGCGAGCGGGAGCAGCCCCAGGAGGAGGCGTTCAACCAGGAGACGCAGGGATTCCTGGAAGCGCTTCAAGAAGAGCAGGAGGCCGCCTCCGAAGGATTTACGCTGCTCCTCCAGATAATAGAGCTGGCGCTGGTGGCCGTCATCGTGGTCATCGTAGCGCTGGTGCTGGGAAAGGCGTTCCGCAGGGTGCTGCGTGGCCGGGGCCGCGGCACGGAGGGACAGCGCGACTCGGTGGCGCAGGACGCCAACCCAGTCGCGGACGTTACAAAGTTGGCCCTCCGCCTAGTACCGGACGTGTTAAAGCGACCACCGAGGAAGAGGTACCGGGTCCCGGACGGCCCTCCCGGCATCGTCGATGCGTTCCGGCTGTACTACGATCTGCTGGACACGGCGGAGGAACATGGCATCACCCGTCGCAAGCAGGACACGCCAACCGAGTTCCAAGACCGGCTGGAGGAAACGTTCCCGAACGACGTGGTGGGCCCATCGACCGACTCATTCAATCTCGCCATCTACGCGGACGTGCCGGCCGAACGTTCAGCAGTCCAACGCCTGCGGCAGGGACTCAAGGACGCAACGATCATGATACGCAGGGAGCGTGAGAAAGAGGAGGAAGAAGAGGAGTGGTGACATCACGTAGTAGTCAAGGTACAATCCCGCGCAACCGACCAGCTTGGTGACAATATGAAAAACGCATCCATCAGAGAGCAAGTGGAACGGTGCATCGAGGAGTTTCGCCAGGGCGATCTCACCGAGGAAGGCTTGCAGGGCATCCTCGACTCTATCGACCGGCGCAGAGAGCGTAGGGGCCGCAAACGGCGACAGGACCTGCTGTACCTTCACACGCGCTCTACATCCATAGACTACCCCGTTCTGGGCATGAGAATCCTGGAGAACGGCGTACTATGGGACGGTCCGCGCGACCCCGACGAGTGGCCGTACAAGACCGTTGTGGAGGCCGTCAACGACGGGTGGCGCATCATCAAGTTCCCGGAGATGGCGCTGCTGCTGGACGAGTCTCGCTCTTTCGGCCTCGGCTGTGAATTCATCCTCGAACGGACCAGGGAGGCATAACCCCATGTCACGCATCTACGACTGCCCGCCAAGCCTCGATGAGTTCGGCGTCATCGACTTCTGCAAGAACGGCTACCTGCTGTTCCCCGGCGTGGTTCCCGAGGAGATCAACGAGCGGACGATCGAGTTCATCGAGACGAATCCCGGCCCCTTCGACTATGAACCGAGCCACATACTCAACGAGGACTGGTTCGTAGAGAACGTCATCTGCCAGCCGGACGCGGCGGGCGCCGTCCGCTGCCTGCTGGGACGCGACTTTGGCCTGCCCATCCTCATGAGCAGTCACCGCGTCGAGTGCCCCCAGCCCGCGCAGGAGTGGCACAGAGACGGCGGCTCCAAGTGGGGACCGCAGGTCAACTACCTCCAAGTCTTCTACTACCCGCAGGAGACCCCTGCCGAGATGGGGCCGACGGAGGTGTTGCCCGGCTCACACCACCTGTTCTCCCTCTCCACGCTGATGGGACACTACGGCAGCATCGCGGGGGCGAAGTACGCCGAGTGCCCGGCGGGTTCCATCGTCATCACGGCCTACAACATCTGGCACCGTCGCGGGAAGTCGACCGGCAGCGGCGTCAGGCACAACCTCAAGTACAACTACTGGCGCATGACGTCCCCCGGCCCGTCCTGGAAGCACAACCCCGACTTCGACATCACCGACTTCGACTGGCAGCAAACGGAGGCCCCGACGTTCCGCCAGCAGTTCCGCGACTCCTTCGACGCGGCAGAGATGTTCCTCTGGCTCAGCGGCCGCCACGACAAGTTCAAGGTCATGGGCGGCCAGGGCTGGCCGATGCCCGGCAACCGCCTCGAACGCCAATACGGCATCCCCGAGGGCATCGAGTAGCGGGCGGGCGGCATAGCCGCAGTTTCTAAGGAGGCCAATTTGCTTGCTCAATTGAGTCTGCAATTTGATTCGGCTCTAAGGATCTGCCTCGGACTCTCTTGCCTCGCACTCGCCGCTGTGCTGGTTGCCTGTGGCGACGACCCGACGCCGACACCCGCAACTGCGACTGTCACGCCGATGCCCACTACCCCAACGGCGACTCCTGAGCCTGCCTCCCAACCTTGGCAATCATTCCCGTCTACCTTCAATGAATACCAGCTTCTAGCCGAGGATGACCCCACTGGCCGCGAGGAATTGTTCGAAAGTGCCATAGCGACGTTGAGCAAGGACATCAGTAAAGATTCCACCAACGTCTATGCCTACGTGAAGCGAGGAGTCGCCTACACAGCCATCTATGCGTATAGCTTGCCGGACAGAGACGAAGGCTTAATTGAACAAGCCATTGAAGACTTCACTAAGGCAATTGACCTTGATCTGTCTGAAGCGGGCGCATACATAGGTCGAGGAGAGGCCTACTATCGTTGGAGGCAGAAGGATAGAGCGAACCAAGATTACGATACGGCGATTCAACTTCTGAGCAAAGCTATCCGCATTGATTCAAGCGACGTTGAGTCCTACATCGCTCGAGCATATGCCTATAGGCTAATAGGTGACTCCGACAGAGCGCTTCAAGATCTCAACGAAGCGATCAGCCTTGATCCTAGCAACCCAATGGCCTATTACTACCGCGCACTTGCTTACTCACAGAAAGGCGGAGACGACAGGGCGATCGAAGATTATGGCATGGCCATCCTTCTCGATCCAAACCACGTCCATGCCCATAACAACAGAGCAGGCAAGTATTATTGGGCGGGCGAATACGACAAAGCGATCCAAGGTTACGACAAAGTCATCAGCCTGAATCCGAACTTCCGGTGGGCGTACGGCAATCGTGGAGAATCCTACTTTAAGAAGGGGGAATACGACAGGGCCATTCAGGACTTTGACAAGGCCATTGCGATTCGTCCTTATGCTGCTGCCTATATCGGCCGAGCGGCAGCCTACTACAACAAGGGCGAACATGACAGAGCCATCGAAGATTATAGCTCCGCCATCAATCGCAACCCCTCGTACGCTCAAACATACGTTGACCGAGGGTATGTCTACTACTTGAATGGTGAATACGGTAGGGCGCTTGAAGATTACGATACCGCCATCGGACTTGATGAGAGCGATCCCTATTCGTACTACTACCGGGGATGGGCCTATTCGTCGTTAGGCGACGTGCCAAAGGCAAGAGCCGATCTGAACAAGGCGCTTGAGTTGGGACACGACAGAGACGAAATCGAGACCGCACTCGCTGAGCTCAAGAAAATGGAAGAGGACGGTTGATGCAAACGGCCTAAAGGGGCCAATTATGCTTGCTCCGTGGGACGTACCCGCTGTCTCGGCTCCGTGGCTTAGAGCGGCGCTGACTTGTTTGGCGCTCGCCGCTCTACCGGCCGCCTGCGGCGACGACCCGACTCCAACGCCTCAGGCTCCTGTACTAACACCCACATCCGCGCCTGCCACCCCGACACCAGCTACACCAACGGCGACTCCCGCGCCTGCCTCCCAGCCCTGGCAAGCATTCCCCTCAACAATAGACGGTTACACGCGCCTGGTAGAACAGGACCCCGCCGGTCTCGAGTCGATGATCGACGAAAACATTGCGACCCTGAACGAAGCTATCGAGAAGGACGCCTCCGCCTCCGACGCCTACGTGAAGCGTGGAGCCGCCCGCGTGATCCTGTACGCGTACACAAGTGCGTTACGGACCGATGCGGAAACCCTGCTGGAGCAGGCGGTTGAAGACTTCACAACGGCCATCGACCTCGATCCGGCCAACGCGAGCGCCTACATAGGCCGAGGAGAGGCATACGACCAGTGGAGGCAAATGGACAGGGCTTTCGACGACTACGAAGCGGCAATCAGGCTTCTCGACGAATCACTGAGTCGAGATTCCCAAAACGTGGATGCTCTTACCAACCGGGCCTACGCCTATAGCGGCATGGATGAGTACGACAAGGTAATTCAGGACCTGGATGCCGCGATTGAACTTGACCCCGGCGATCCCTGGACCCTCATCAGTCGCTCGCTGGCGCACTCGTGGAAGGGCGAGGTCGCCGCCGCCATTCGGGACCTGGACACGGCGATACGCCTTGATCCTGACTCGGCTACCGCCTACAACGCTCGAGGGTCCCATTACATGGAGGTGGGAGAACTCACAAGGGCGCTGCAGGACTTTGATAAGGCCATAGACCTCAATCCCAGCTTCCGGTGGGCGTACGGCAATCGTGGGAGTCTCCACCATATATTGGGCGACTATGACAGCGCAATTCAAGACTACAGCAGGGCGATCTCAATTCGTCCATACAGCGTTGTCTACAGGAATCGCGGGAATGCCTACCACAGCAAGGGAGAGTATGACCTAGCGATTCAAGACTATGATGTCGCAATCGACCGATTCCCCCAGTACCCGCAAACGTACGTCGAACGAGGGGACGCCTACTTCATGAAGGACGAACACGACAGGGCAATTCAAGACTATGACGCCGCTATCGGTCTCGATGAGAACAATCCCTATTCGTACTACAGCCGGGGATGGGCCTATTTGTCACAGGGAAATATGTCGAATGCACGGGCGGATTTCAACAAGGCGCTTGAGCTTGGATACGACAGCGGTGAAATCGAGGACGCACTCGCTGCTCTCAAGAGCCTGGCAGAGAACGGATGACGGAAACCGCATAAGGGGGCAACATGCTCGCTCCGTGGAGAGTGTGTGCTGATTCGGTCGTGTGGCTTCGAACGGCGCTGTCTTTTATAGCGCTGGCCGTGGTGCTGGTCGCCTGTGGCGACGACCCGGCGCCGGAAGCTACTTTCCTGATATCGCAAGCCACCCCCACAAGCACTGATGACTACAGGCGCCTGGCGGAGGATGATCCCGCCGGGCGGGACTCAATGTTCGAAAAGGCCGTTGAGGCGTTGAGTGCGGACATCGCAAACGATCCCACCAGCGTCGACGCCCACGTTAAGCGTGGAGCCGTCTACGCGACCATGTACCGCTATAGCGGGCTGACGTCGAACAGGGACGAAGGCATTGCTGAAAAGGCGCTGGATGACTTCTCCAGCGCCATCGACCTCGAACCGAACAACGTCGAGGCCTTCATCGGTCGAGGCAATACTCACAACTCTAGGCAAGAGCGCGAAGAGGCCAAGGAGGACTACCAGACGGCGCTCGAACTCCTCAATGAATCCATCTATCTCAATCCCAACGATGTAGAAGCATACATGCTTCGAGCGAATGTCCATTTATCTACCCGTGAACCCGACAAAGCGATTCAGGACCGCGACGCGGCGGTCAGGCTCGACCCGGGTAACTCACTCGCCTACTACCATCGCGGCGCTGCTTACTCGGCCACAGGCGAGGTGGAAAAGGCGATCGATGATTTTGGCATGGTCATTCTTCTCGATCCAAACTTCGCTCATGCCTACAATATTCGAGGACTCATGTACGGTCGCGCAGGGGCACATGAAAAGGCACTTGAAGACTTCAACGAGGCGATCAGCCTGAATCCGAACCTCCGTTGGGCATACAGCAATCGAGGAAATGTCTACGTGGGGATGGGTGAGTACGACAAGGCTATTCAAGACTATGGTAAAGCCATCGAAATCCGTACCTACCCCGCTGCATACTACGGCAGAGGTCAGGCCTACTTTCTCAAGGGCGAGTATGGCAGAGCGATCCAGGACTATAGCGCCGCCATTGATTCCTACCCTGAATTTGCCGGGGCCTTCATTGAGCGAGGTGACGCACTACGTTCGAAAGGGGAATATGCTTCGGCGGTTCAAGACTATGACGCCGCTATCGGCCTCAATGGGAACGATCCCCGTTCATACTATGGCAGAGGGTTGGCCCACTCGTCTTTAGGTGACGCGTCGAAGGCGCGGGCGGACTTCAACAAGGCGCTTGAGCTGGGGCACGACCAAGACGAAGTCGAGGCAGAGCTCAAGAAGCTGGACGGCAGTCCTTGACTGATGCTCTTGGGGTTCCCAACCCCGTGCTTCCCATGTAAAGTTCGGCGTAACATCCTCGCGGAGGACTGAACATGGCCCTTCCCAACGAGTTCCGTTTACAAAAATTCACGCGGCGCGAGTTCCGGCACGCGCGAGAGGAGGGCAAGTTCGACGTTGCCGTCGTGGCGACCGGGAGCATTGAGCAGCACCTCGAACACCTCGCCTTCGAGCAGGACATCGCGAGCAGCACCCGCATCGCCGAGATGGCGGCGGAGCGACTCTACCCGCAGGTCGTCCTAGCCGTACCCATCAACGTGGGAATCGCCGAACATCACATGCACTCCGTCGGCACCCTGACCGTCAAGCCGAGTACGTGGCTCGCCGTCGTCTTTGACACTGCGGAGACGTTGGTGCGACACGGCATCCGCAAGGTCCTCATCCTCAACGGACACGGGGGCAACCGCCGCCCCATCTACGGCATCATGAGCCAGTGGCAAATGTACTTCGACCGTGAGCACGGAGACGTCGACCTCCGCTTCCACAACTACTGGGACGTGCTTACCCACGAGATCGTCAACTCCATCCAGTCGAACCCCGGCTACCCGAGCCACGCCCGCGAGTTCGAGACCTCTATGGCCATGCACCTCTTCCCTGAGAACGTGCGCGTCGAGGACATCCCCCACTCCGAGGACGAAGGCGCCTCCGCCGCCACGGCAGATAAGGGGCGTCAGCTTACCGAAAAGACAGTCGACGGAGTGGTCGAGCTCCTGGAGGGCATGATTGCCGGCGACCCCGACGAGAGCCCAACTCCCAGCGTCAATATCCCAAAGCGGTAGGGAGCCTGGCACCGGGTCAACCGGATCGGTCAGCATCGAATGAACGCCAAGAGTTCCTGTACAATGGTCGAAATCACGTGATTCCCGCCCTTCCTTGTCCAATCAACCCGTAATCGCCATTACCGCCGGCTCCGACGACGATGGCCGGCTCTATTCCGACCTCGTCAGCCGCTGCGGAGGCCTCCCGCTGCTCATCACGCCCGATTCCATTGAGCGTCACGACCAGCTCGGCATCGTAGGAGGACTTCTGGTAGGCAACGCGCCTACGGATTTTCAGCAGAGCACGTCGCTGGTGCTCAGGGACACGATGTCCCGGCTCCTGCCAACCGTGTTCGAGTTCGATCTGCCCATCATCGCCGTCGGGGATGGAATGCACTCACTCAACATTGCGATGGGAGGGCGGGAACCTGTGCCGGTATCGGATCATGAGGGGGATGAGGACGCATCGACCCGTCACCACATCTACGTCGCGCCGGGGAGCAAGCTGGCGTCCATCGTCGGCGCGGGCGGGTTCGTGCGAGTGAACAGTCTGCACCGAATGGGCATCCGGGACGCTCAAAGGTCCCCGAAACTCATGACCGCCGCGTACGCGGTCGAGGACGGGACAATCGAAGCGGTCGAAAGCCCGGACTACTCGCTCGTGATCGGGGTGCAGTTCCGGCCCGACCGCCCCCGCGAGGTCCCACCCAACTTCGACAACCTCTTCCACCTGCTGGTCGAGCGCGCGGGCCGGTAGAGTCCCCGCCCGGCCATGATGGTATGATCCGTTCATGGTAGCAGTAGAAGAAAAATACCGGTTCACGGTCGAAGAGTATTACCGCATGGGTGAGATAGGCATCTTCCCCCCCGACGTCCGCGTGGAACTGGTCGATGGGTTGGTGCGGCGAATGCCACCCATTCATCCACCTCACGCGAGTATCGTCGACCGTCTTAATGCAATGCTGGCCGCCAGGCTGGCAGGGGTTGCGCTTCTCCGAGTGCAGGGTCCCATCCACCTGGACGACTATAACGAGCCGCAGCCTGACCTAACGGTCATGCGCTTCCGGGACGATTACTCCCGCCAACACCCGACACCCGCAGACGTGCTCCTCGCGATTGAGGTGGCGGATACATCGTTGAGCTATGACCGCGACGAGAAGATTCCGCGATACGGTAGGGCTGGAATCCCTGAATCGTGGCTGGTGGATGTCCAGGCTGGAACCATCAGGGTGTTTACGGAGCCTCATGCCGGCGGTTACGGTCAAGAGCGAGTCGTGACTCGCGGACAGGAAATCATGTCCGTCGCCGTGGAAGGCCTGCGCTTGCAGGTCGACGAGGCACTCGGATAGCTCACGCTGGCCGTTCTCCCCCTTTTAGCCCCTCTCTCAGCCCTGCAAACTCGCCCCGTTGCGTGTAGGATGATGGCGCCATATGCGAGGAGGGCGTCCAATGACTGACGACACCTGGAACATCGTAGTAACCACCCCGGATACGGTCGTGCGCGACTACCCCAATATCCTTCAACAGATGGCCGATCTTGATTACTCAGCGGTGGTCATTCGAGGGTTCTACGCACTCGACCACTGCGCCGAGGTCGTCCGTCGTATTGAGGCTGACACAACAGGGTTAGTCGATGTGAAGGAGTACGCCACCACCGAGGGTGAGAAGCTGGAGCTGCGCTACATAGGTCCGGGGCTTGGGCGATACGTCAATGATCGGGAAGGTTTCTTCCGCGAGTCACGCCTCTCCGACGACAAGTTTGAGCGTCTGTACGACGGGCTCCCCGATGCCAGGGTCATGGTGCGGGAGATGATCGGCAGGCTCCTGCCCGACCGCCAGGTTATCGTCCCGGAGGAGGATGGCGAGCGGTACTCAGACGCCGTGATACGCATAGCCGTCGAGGGCGACTCTGCGGCCCTGCATCGCGACAGTGCCATGGAATATTTCAAGGGCTGGATGGTCTCGCAGTTCCCCACGCAGTTCTCGGCGCTCGTTTGCCTTCAAATGGCCGAGTCGGGCGGGCAGTTGCACGTGTACAAGCGCCGATGGACGCCTGAGGACGACGCTCGTAAGGTCGACGGAGCGACTGGCTACCCGCCTTCGCTTGTCGAAGGATCGCCGCTCTCCACCGTCGTCCCTCAGGCTGGCGATCTCTACATCTTCCACCCGGAGATTTTCCACGACATCGCCCCGATGTACGGTCCCCGCGACCGCATCACACAGGGCATCTTCTTTGCGATGTCCGATACGGACAAGCGCGTGGTCACGTGGGGATGAATGCCCATCAGACCACTACTTTGCGCTGCGATGCCTGACTATTCCTTCCTAGGAGGCCGCATATGAGGTGGGATCTGCTGATCAGGCACGGCACGGTCGTGGATCCGGGCCAGGACTTGCACGGCATTGCCGACGTGGCGATCTCCGGCGACAAGATCGCCGCAGTGGGCGTTGGGCTGAACGAGGCGAACGCCGACAAGGTTATCGACGCCACCGGCAGGTATGTGACGGCGGGATTCATCGACCTGCACACCCACAACTTCGTGTCCAATCCCAAGCTGCCGAGCCTCGATGTCGACACGACGAGTCTCGCCAACGGATGCACGACCGTCCTCGACGCGGGGACGGCTACGCCGAGCGAGTTCCCCCACTACTGGGAGACGGATATAGCCGAGGCCAAGACGCGAATATACGCGCTGATCCGGATGCCTACGCCCTACGGCCCCGACCCTGCGACGGTCGAGCAGGCGGCATCCGTCATCAAGCAGTACGACGACGTGCTCATCGGTATGAAGTATCACCACTCCCAGCACTACGTCACGCTGCCCCTCGCCCGGGAGGCGGCGGACTTCGCGGGCGGCATCCTGATGGCCGAGGCATACGGTGCTCCCATCCCGCAGCTGCTCGACTACATGAACCCCGGCGATATCGTCACCCACACCTTCCATGCGCCCTTCCGATATCCCCTGTGGGACCACCGGGGAGAGGTCTGGCCCGCCGTGTGGGACGCCGTCGAGCGAGGCGTCTACCTGGACATCGGACACGGCGCGCGCGGGTTCGCGTTCCGTACGATGGAGCACGCCCTCGAAAAGGGCCTCAAACCCACCACGATCAGCACCGACGTACACAGAATGAACGTCGACGGCCCGACGTACGACATGCCGACGACAATGTCGAAGATGCTGGCGCTCGGTCTTTCTCTCGACGAGGTGATCGAGATGTCAACGTTCGTTCCGGCTAAGGCGCTTCGGAAGGACGGTGTTATCGGCACGCTCAAACCCGGCTTCAAGGCCGACGTGACCATCAGCGAACTAGCCGAAGGCCGGTTCGAGTACCTCGACGTGCTGCACGAGATGCGTGTCGGGACTCAGCGCATCCTGCCCGAAACCGTTATCTACGGCGGCGTGATCTACGACGGCCCGCGCTACGAGCCCGGAGAGATGACCCACGCTACCGATGCGCCGCCCGGCTTCATCGAGGGTACGTAGCGGGGGACGTATTCCGTCCCAACCCGTCATTCCCGCCTACAGCCTGCCTCGTGCTCGATACGGGGGAACCCTTTGCATAACCCTCTGACGGGAGCCTGAAAGTCCCTTCCCCCTTGATGGGGGAAGGTTAGGATGGGGGTGAAATTCGCCGATGGGGTAACCCTTAAACGTAGACAGGCCCACCGGATATCGGTGGGCCTGTCGGCTTAGCTACCTATCCTAATCCGATCCGATTGAAACTACCAAGCGTTCTTCGTGCACCTGTCGTACGGACTGCCGCCCTGGATGAATGCCCAGCTCGCGCAGTACTTGGACCGGTTGCCCGGGTTGTGGTAGTTGTCGACCCCGTCCTCGAAGAAGCGCGCCCAAGCGCTGAAGCCGTTGTGGTCGCGCTCGTGGGTGATCGGCTTGTTGCGGAAGTTGTTCCTGCTGAGGTAAATGCCTCGGAACACGCCCGAGTATGCACAGCAGTTCAGCGCCCAAAGCTGGTCGGCGTTGGTCGCGAACATCTCCTTGCCTGCCTCTACCCTCTTCGGGTCGAGGTTGTTGTAACCGAGTCCGTCAACCCAGAGTTGGGACTGGCGCATCAGCTTGCCTCCGGCGTCAGCCGGGAACTCGTTCGCACCCGCCAGGGGGAGCCAGGCGGGATCGCCGCCGGTGGGCGCCATGCCCTCTTGACCCTTGCTGGCATACCACTTGCCGATCTCGCCAGCGAGGTCACCGCGGGTCAGGGGAGCAAGGCTCGTCCACTGCACCATCCACGGGTTGTACTGGTAGGCAGAGTAGTCGCGGGCAATGCCGGATGTCTGGAGGCTGTCACGGGTAGTCTGTCGAACGGCCGCGATGACGGTCTTGATGCCGGCCTCTTCCCAAGCGGCCTTGAGGATCTCGGCTGCCTGCGAAACGGCGGGGTTCGGGCTGGGACCAACCGTGATCTGCATCTCGATCGTGTCCGACCCGTCCTTGTGCATGCGGAAGCCGTCAGCGTCCCGCTCCGCCAGGCCGATGGCGTCGAGCATCTGGTTCGCCTTGTCGAGATCCTGCTGCATATGGAGCATCCGGTACTCGTCGCCCGGGTAGTACGGGTTGTTGGGCCGCGGTACGCGGTTCTGCACTACTCCGACGCCCGAGAGAACAAGGTCGTTCAGCACTTCCTTATCAACCGTGTGTGAGAGCGCGATACGGAAGTCCTGCGTGCGAATAAGCTCGCCGATGCGCGGGTCCTCGTTGTAGGTCTGCTGCATCGTCGTGCTCAGGTCCGCGCCGCCGCTGCTCGGCCAGTGGAAGATCGAGAAGTCGCCCTTGACCATGTTTGAAACGTACAGCGGAAGCTCACCCGGGATGAATGTGGAGGTTCGTCCGTCTTCCTCACCGGCCATCGCACGGAAGATGATGACGTCGCGATTCTCCAGCTTCGGCATCACAGCGCCGTCCATGTAGGGGATCTGGTTCCCCTCAGGGTCGACGAACCAGTGGTACTGGTTCTTCTCCCACTCGGTCAGCGCCTCGCTGTCGCTAAGCGCGCAGAACGGAGCGGCGCACGGGATCTCCGTGATGTTCGTGTAGACGTGCCAGCGGTCATTCAGCAAATCTATGAGGCTGCCGTGGCCCTCATCCTTGATGAGCTTGTCGATGGCCGCCTGGCCAGCGTACTGCGGATAGTATTTCTGCATCTTCGGGTGGCTGACGATGCACACGCGCCTGGGGCCGCAAAGCGCGCTCGGCGTAGCGCGCGACTCCATGATCGTGAAGATCGGGTCGTCGTAGGTCAGTGTCCACGTTACGTCATCCACCACATTGAACTTCGGCGGGTTCTGCGTGACGGGGGAGCTGGCCCACAGCGGGAACGTGGCGCCGAACAGCGCGGGGGTAAGGTTCAGTTCCCACGCGAACTCGACCGACTCCATGTCCAGCGGGTGGCCGTCCGACCACTTCAGACCACGGCGGTTCGTGAACGTCCACACGCGGCCGTCTTCGCTGACTTCCCAGCCCTTGCCGACCCACGGGAACCACTTCAAGCCGCCGAGAGAGTCGCGGCGGTTCCAGCTTGCCGTGATCCACTCACCGATGTAGTTGTGCGTCTGGATCTGGCGGTAGTAACCACCATATACGCCAATGCCGTCCGGCCCGGCGAGGACTTCGACGTCCTCAGGAACCGGCAGTCGCTCCATCAGCGGAGGAATCTTGCCTTCTTGTACCAATTGATATGAGTACGGCGACTCGAAGAACTGGGTCGGCTTCGGGCCGTCGTAGTCCTGGAACACCCAGACCTCGCCCGGCACCTGCTGTTTGGCAGGCTTCCAATTATGCGGGCTGGTGGGCGGGCAGTCGGTAACCTCATAACCCTTGTTCCTGCAAACTTCGGGCTGCATAATCGAGGCGTCCACGATATTCTGCACGTCGGCGGCGGTCAACTGGCCCCCGCGCAACTCCTCAGTCGCCATCGCTGCTTCTTCGATGGCCTTGTTCGTAGCCGCGAGCGACGCAGCAACGATCTCCTGCACCTGCTCTGCGGAGAGCTGGTCCGCCGCCGCGTCCTGGATGGACTTGGTGACGAGAGCCTCGAGGTCGCCGCGAGTGACTGCGCCGGCCTGGACGGAACCTACTGCCGCTTCGACCATGCGATTGATCTCCGCAGCGCTAACGCCCTCAGGAACCGACGCGGCAACCGACTGGCTGACCAAGGCCTCCAGTTGGTTAACGTCGAGTTGCTCAGGTACAGGGAGCTGACTAACTGATCGGTCAACGATGGCCTGGACCTCGGCGGCGCTCAGCTGGCCCCTCGTCGCATCTTCCAACGCGGCCTGGAGCTCGGCTGCGGTTACGCCCTGCCCGGCAGACGCCACGGCGTCCTGTACCATCTTCTGGATGTCGGCGCCTGATGTCTGGCCCTCAGCAACGGCGTCCCTGACCATGGCTGCGATGTCCGCGGCCGGGACGGGCGTCGGAGCTTCCGTATCGTCGCCGCCACAGGCAAACGCAATGCCCAATGCGATGCTGGCCGCAAACAGCGCCAGCACCTTGAACTTCAAAATCCTACTTCGCATACAACTCCTCCTCTCAATATTTCCCTAACTTCCGTACCTAACCTTCCGCCATCCATGCTGAGACGGGTTCGCACAAGCAATGGGGTATATCGCCGAGACGACCCGCCCCGATTTAAACGAACGCAGAAAACTAAAACATATCTTCCTATTGGATGTCAAGGGTTGTTCGACGCGTCGACTCTCCGATATGGGTCTGCCGATATTTCGCAGAGAGAGCATTTCAAGAGTCATCGGGGCATTGTGTTCCCCAAAGCAAGAGCACAGCCGCTAATCATGCCCTGATGAAGGTGTTCCTGAAGGTGACTTCAAAGAGTTGGACGGAGTCCAATATCGACGGGAGTGCTTCGAGCATGAGCACTGTATGGGCGGGTCTCTAAAGAGGGCGTCTAATGAGTCCTCGGAAACCGTTCGTGGTGAGCTTGTCGAACCATGAACGCGCCTGGACCCTTCGACAGGCTCAGGGTTGAACGGAAGGGTTTCTAGACACCTTCAAAGGAGGATCAGAGAGGCGTCCGCGTACTTTATCTGAAGAGTGTGCAGCAGGTCCCTTCTTTTAGGACCGAAACTCCCCTCAACAAAGAAAGTGGCCGGTCGCGTCGCGACCGGCCACTCGTTCAATTCAAGGCTCTATTGCCCAGGGCTGAGTGCCCACTAGTCCCAGTATGCGGGATCGAGGAAGTTGACCGTACCGAACTTCTTCGACCTGTTGCCCGGGTTGTTGAGGTTGTCGATTCCGTCCTCGAAGTAGAACCACTCGACCGGGTGACCGCCTGCGGGCGACCAGTTCTTGGGCACGTTGCGCATGTTGTTGCGCTTGACCTTGAGCGCCCGGAACAGGCCGGCGTAGGCGACGCCGCCGATCTTGTACTTCTGCTCTGAGTTGATTCGGAACAGTTCCTGCCCCGCCGCCACGCGCGCCGGCGACAGCAGGGAGACCGTCCATCCCTCGGTGATCAGCTCCTGAAGCCTGAGCATGTGGCCGCTGATGTCTGCAGGGTACGTTCCGTCGGGGGCCATCATTCCGTACACGTCGGTGTACTTGGCGTCGGGGCCCGTCGGGGGCATTCCCTCTTCACCGCGGGTCGCGTAGTACTGGCCGATTGCGGGACCCTGCGGGTCCTTCGTCGTCGGGGCCACGCGGTTCCAAGCATTGGACCACGGGTTCGTTCCGCCCTCGGTGGAGGAGAAGAACTCGAAGTACTCGGTCGGCGGGATGCTGGTGTTGCCGGCGCGAGAAGACTGGTCGGCAATGCTCAGCTTGATTCCGAGGGTCTTGAAGTCGCTCTGCAGCCACTCCACGAAGGGATAGTGGGAGCTCGACTGGAAGAACATGGACAGAGGTCCGGAGCCGTCCTTCCTGTCGAGGTAACCGTCGCCGTCAGCGTCCGTGTAGCCCATCTTCGCCATGAGCGACTTTGCGCGGTTCAGGTCAAAGTCGGTGTCCAAGGTCCTCCAGTGCTCGCCCGGGAAGTACGGAGTCGAGGGGTGCGGCACCATGTTCTGAGGGATGCCGAGGCCGGAGGCCAGAGACTGGTTCGCGCCGTTCCTATCCCATGCCACGGAGAGGGCAATGCGGAAGTCACGGGTTCGGAGCAGCATTCCGATCTCGGGATCGTCCACGTACTCTTGGTTGTTGATGAACGTGGAGTCTGCACCGTCGGGCGAGTCGTGCTTCAGCACGCTGTAGTCGCCCTGAACGGAATTCTGCAGGTACAGAGGCATTTCCTTGGTTTCGAGGTCCCGGCGCAGCCAGTCGCTCTCGCCGTTCATCGTGCGGAAGATGCCAACCTCACGGCTCTCGGTCTGGACGCCGGTCCAACCGTCCATATACGGAAGCTGGTTGCCCTCCGGGTCGATAGACGGATGGTAGTGGTTACGCACGAACTGGTTGCTCTCTGAACCAGGCTTCTGGCTGAGGGCCCAGTAGCCGCCGAAAATCGGGTTGTAGTGGTTATCGCCCCTGTAGATGTAGTTGATGTCGTAGTCGGTCGGGACCGGCTCGGACGGCGGACCGTCGAACCCGCGAACGTTCCTGATGAACGAGAAGTTCTTCACCCAGTTGGGCTGGTCGTTCGCCTCAAGAATCGCAGGGATCTCCGCGTTGTTGAACTTGATGTGGTAGCGCTTCTGGATGTGCGAAGGCGAGATGAAGCACCTCGGGCATCCCTTGATGCCGGAGAAGATGTTCA